>DBEZOM010000038.1:0-3342 GCA_048252855.1 Ruminococcus sp. | reverse complement strand
GCATTTACGCTCTGAGCCGCTGCATTTGGCGTCAAAACCAGCCTATGTGCAGCCGATTCAGAGAAGATTTCAGCAATGTCAGCAGGCAAAACATAGTCGTGTTCATCGAAATAAGCCATCGCTTTGGCCGCTTTCATGATTGCGATCGCGCCACGCGGACTCACTCCATGAGCAACATTTTCGTCGCAATTAGTCGCCTCGATAAGCGCCGCAAGCCATTCCGCCATCGGCTGTGAGAAGAAAATTTCCTCGCAGTCGGCCTGCATTTTCAGCACTTCTTCCCTACCGCATACCGCGTTGATTTCCACTTTCGGCTGCTCTGTCCGATGCAAAAGAAGCTCCGAAAGCTCCGTCTGAGTGGGTCTGCCAAGCGAAATTTTCATCATAAAACGGTCAAGCTGCGAGTTTGGAAGCGGCATCGTGCCCGCCGAACCGTACGGATTTTGCGTGGCAATGACCATAAATGGCGACTCCAGCTCGTAAGTTTTGCCGTCTTCGCTCACGCAATTTTCCTCCATCGCCTGCAAAAGCGCCGCCTGAGTTCGCGGCGAAGTGCGGTTGATCTCGTCCGCGAGCAGAATGTTCGTCATGACCGCGCCGCTGTGAAATTTGAATTGCCCCGAGGCGGCGTCCCAAAGCGTAAAGCCCGTAATGTCGCTCGGCAAGGTATCAGGCGTGAACTGAACGCGCTTGGTTTCAAGCCCCGCCGCCGCTGCAAGCGCCTTTGAAAGCGTAGTTTTTCCGACTCCGGGCACGTCCTCAAGCAGCAGATGTCCGCCCGCAGCGAGCGTAACAACGGCTTTTTTCACCGCTTCGTCCTTGCCTTTGAGCGATTTTTTCACCTCGTCAAATATCTTTTTTGCGTAATTGCTCATGTTTTTTTGTCCTTTTTATAATGTATATAGCGCCGCCGCCAGCCACAATTATTATCAAAATCGCACCCGCAGCAGCCTCTTTTTTTAAAGTTATTTCGCGTTCAGCCAAGTCGTCAGCGCTCAAAATCAACTCTCTATCAGCCGATTTGTATGCAGAAATCTGGTCATTCAACTCTGCCAGCTTACTCAATTTCGTCAATTTAACATCGCTCGCAGGGTAAAAATCATCACGAATTTTAGTGTTCAGCTTCTCAATCTCATCACATTTTTGCTTAGAATTCGCATACTTTTTATCTAAAATATCAAGCGTTTCATCGTCAGTGCCATACTCATCAGCGCGCTTTTTCAGTTCTGAAATCGCCGGAAAATCGCTTGCAAGCGGCTCATCTATCGACTTAACTTGCTCTAAATCGTACTCAAAAAAGCCCTCTGCAAACGGATTTTCAGCCGAAAGCACATCCGTTAAAGCGAAATTTTCACTCAAAAAATACTCGCCGGTAGCCGAAAAATACCCCTGAACAGCCAACGCTGCAAGCGCCTCCATCGTTGCGATCGTGTTCGATTCGTAACCGTAAACGTGCGAAAAACCACCGTCATCTGTCTGATAGCTCAGCAAAATTTCTGTCAGACGTGCGCCGTTTTCCTTAGTAAAATCGCTACTTTCACTGCAATTCACGCCCTGCGCGCACAGTCCCATTATCATCTGCGCCGCTGTTTCGCACGAGATATTGTCCGTTTCGGCAAAGTATTTTTTTAGATAATCCAACGCTTTTTCGGCGTTTTCACCGTCTTTTGGGAGCGCCATAAGCGCCATCGCCGTGATGTCCGCATCGCTGTTTGAAAGTCCGAAACCGCCGTCCGACTGCTGCATTTCGCAGAGTTTTTCGACCGTTTCTGAGTTGTCCAGACCGCAAAAATTTTGCGCCGCGGCGAGCCATGCAAGCTCATTTGCGCCCGCCTGCGAGATGTCCAAGTCCGCTAATTCCGCAAAATTTTCACGCTGATCTTTGTCGCAAAGCGCCGCCGCGACCGCAATTCTCGCAGGCTCGGTGAGGTATCCGCCCTCGGGTTCGAGCATAAAATCTGCAAATTTTTCAGCCGAAACGCGAGCATAATCGCCGTAATCATCATCAATATTGAGTACGCGTTCAGCCAAAACGAACCAATCTCCCTCGGAAGTTCCCGCAAGATCAAGCGTCAAAAATCCATCGCAAAGGCTCTCGGAAGCCAGCTTTTTACGCTCCCACTTGAGCGCTTTTTGCACACTTTCTCGGTAAATTTCCGCCGTCAGAAGCTCTCTTTTCGGCTCTTCCGCGCTCGCTTTCAGCCCTCCGACCAGCGTAATAATCATCGCTGCGGCGCAAAAAAATCGCAAAAATTTAGAAGCAAATGTCATAATTTTCGTCGCCCTCAGTGTATCCGCCGATGTCTTTTCCGTACGCCAGCGTGTATCTCAGCCGCAATTTGTCGCCGTCTTTCAGGTGCATATCGCTCGTTCCGTAGCTTGTAAAATGGTCGTTTACCGTTATCATCCAGCCCGAGCCGGTGGTGTATTCCTTCTCGCTCAGCCCGTCGGGGTCGCTGTTATTCGTGTAATGTATCATCGGGTCGGCGTCGATGCGCTTTTTCAGCTCGGGGTCGATCGCCGCGCCCGCCGCCATGCCCGCCTTGTGAAGTCCGGCAATGTAAAACGCCTCGCCAAAACTTCCCGTACTGCTGACATTAAATCCGTAATTTTCCAAAGCATTCACTATCGACTCCGCCGCCGACTCGCCTTGACGTATTTCGACGGTCATGTCGCTGACAATAGTTCCCAGCCCGAGCACGTTTGCGTCGATCTGCATGGTCGCAATGCCGATAAGGTCGCCGTCTTGCAAAGCCGTGCACTGTATCACATAGGAAAAATCTGCATATCTGCCCTGATTATCGGTGATTCGTATGTCAAGCGTGTTCTCCCCGCCGACCAAATTCAGCAGGTAGCTCGTGTACTCGCCGTCCCACTGGTAATATATCTCAGCACCGTTCAAGCGCACAAAAAGATTATTGTAATAAAGCTTGCTGCCGTCGCAGTCGCGCGGGGCCAGATCCAGCGTATACAGCGTTCCGCGCACATTTTCGGGCACATTTTGGTATGCCAGATACGGCGCAGTCTCGGGCGTAGTTTGCGCAATAAGTTTGATCTCAAAAGTCAGATCTTCCTGCTTTTGCTCGCCATCATACTCGTATTTCGCGCTGATTCGTATGGTGTTTAATCCCATATCCAGCGTGCACGAATACTGCCCGTCCGCGCTTTTTAACTTCTTATTTTTGTGATAAACAGTAATTTTTACATTCTCTGCCTCGCCGCTAACATACGCCGTGAAGTTCAACTGCGGGTCTGACTGCGTGTGCGAATACAGGCTGGTTTCAAGATTCGGCTCGGTCGGCTGCGGCGGGTCGGGCTAGCTAGCCGCTTCTTTCAGATCCA
>DBEZOM010000037.1:0-21654 GCA_048252855.1 Ruminococcus sp. | reverse complement strand
CCGCAAGCTGCTGCTTTGAAAGCTCGGTATCGCAGAAAAGCTTATAATTAGAGCGCGAAGCCATGCTGCGGAAGATTATTATGAGCACGAGCGCGGTGAAAACGCAAGTACCTGCCACTAGCTGAGATACCTTTATGTTAGCGATGTAGAGCGAGTCGGTTCTCGTAGACTCAATGAAAAATCTGCCGAGTCCGTACAGACCTATATACATAAGGAAAACTTCGCCGTCGAACTTTCTGTGCTTAGTGAAGAAATGCAGTATCACGAAGCAGATAACGCACCAGATGGATTCGTAGAGGAAGCAGGGGTGAACGGGGGCGTATGAAGACACCTGACCGCCCAGCTCGTCGAAATTCTCGGCGATATAGGACATAGTTTTCGAGCTTATCATGCCCCAAGGGAGGTCGGTATTAGCGCCGAAAGCTTCCTGATTTACAAAGTTGCCCCATCTGCCTATGGCTTGTCCGATGAGGAAGCAGGGCGCTACCACGTCGAGCAGGGCTGTAAGTTTCAGACCGCGCAGTTTAGCGACTATACCTCCGACCAAAACAGCGCCGATAATGCCGCCGTAGATAGCAAGTCCGCCGTCGCGGTAGCTGAAAAAGTCCTTGAAAGTAATGCTGTCGTTAAAAGCGATATAGTAAGCCCTAGCGCCGAGTATCGCGCCGATAAAGCCCGCGATAACTGCGTCGGTGGCTCTGTCGGGGTCGATGCCCATGGGCTTCATTTTTCTAAAGCCGTAAAGCATGGCGAGCAATATGCCCACCGCTATCAGAAAGCCGTACCAGTATATCTCAAAATTTGTGCCGGGTATGGTAAACATTACTCTGTCGATAGTAATGCCCCTTTTCAGTATATTATCCGAGCTTCCGAAATTCGGAAAATACACCTTATCGGGATTAGCCTTGATGGTTTCACGCATCTCGTCGCTTACCTTAGCGGCGGCATACATAAGCGTTTGTAGTGTCATTTTAAATTAGTCCTTTCGCGCGGCAGTACCGCTCATTTATCTGATGATAGAGATAGCGCAGCGCTCTTCCGCAAAAAATTCATCGAGCGCGGCTTCTACATCTTCAAAGGTTATCTCAGCCAGTCTGCGCTCTACCTCGAAAGCGTCCAGCCCGTAGAAATAGAAAGCCAGCATATTTTCGGCGCAGCTTTCGGGATTATTCATCTCGCGAACAGCCGAGCCGTACTCTGCCTTTTTCAGCAGGTCGAAAGCCTCTCTGTCGAGACCTTCGCGCTTAGCCTTTTCGATATACTCGAGCACGGTATCCCTTACCTTTTCGGGCTGTTCAGACTGACCCGAGAGCACTAGTGAAAAGTAACCCCTGCCGTCGAACACTTCCCTGCCCAGCTCGCCGTTTACCAAGCCCTCTTCCGTAAGGCGCTTGTACAGCGGCGACATCTTGCCTACCAGCAGCGAGAGCAGAATGTTCGCTTCGACCTCTTTTTTGACTATAACGTCGTCGGCGTAGGGCGCGCATTTGAAGCCTATCGAGAATATCGGCACGCCCACCGAGAAATGCTCCTCGACAAGCGGCTTTACGGGCAGGCTCGGCTCTTCGGGGAATTTTACCTCAAGGTTCATATCCTCGCAGGGCTTTAGATGCTCGTCGCAGATAGCTATAACTTCGTCAACGTCGAGGTTGCCCGCCACCGCGAGCGCCATGTTGTGCAGATTATAAAAAGCGTAATAACAGCGGTAAAGCAACTCGGGCGTTATCTGCGCTATCGACTCTACCGTGCCCGCAATGTCGTTCCTTACGGGGTGAGCGGCGTAAAGCGCGCCGAGCAGATTGAAAAAGCATTTTCTGTTCGGCAAGTCCATAGTCATTTTTATCTCCTGCCCGATTATGCCCTGCTCTTTGTCAACATTTTCCTGCGTAAAGTAGGGGTCTTGAACGAAGTCGAGCAGGATTTTCAGCGACTCGGCGTAATTTTCGGTGCAGGTGAAAAGGTATATCGTATCCTCAAAGCCAGTCATAGCGTTGCCGTCAGCGCCGGTAGCGGCGTAAAGCTCGAAAACATCGCTGTCCTCGTTCTCAAAAAGCTTGTGCTCCAGATAGTGAGCGATGCCGTCGGGTACGGTAAGAAAATCGGCGTCCTCAGAAGTCTTGAAGCAGTTATTTACCGAGCCGTAATTTGTGCCGAACATAGCCGCAGTCTGCACAAAGCCCTCCATCGGCGCGAGAAGCAGGTCAAGTCCCGACTTGTGGTGGACTATCTTATAGCTTTCGCCCGTGCGCTCGTTCACTGCCGTTTCTATCGTAGTTTCACGCATCTGCTTCGCCTCCTTCGGGGGTAAGTGTGTATACGGTATCCAGCTTGAAGTTTTTCAGCGATTCGAGCACGTCCTCGCGGGTGAGCGCATTTATCAGCGCCGCCGCCTCGTCGGGAGAATACGCTGTGCCTCTTGCAAACTGGTAAAAGTACCAAAGATTAAGATTTTCAGCCGAATCATAATTCGAACGGATAGCGCCTATGAGGTATTTCTTGGTATTTTCAAGCTCCTCATCGGTAAAATCTCCGCCGCGCAGGGCTTCGAGCTGAGCGATTATCTCATTGTAAGCTTTTTCCTCATTACCCGGCTCTACGCCGCTGTCTACAAGCATTGCCGCCTTGCACTCTACTATTCCCGACTGGCAGTAGTAGCAGAGCGAAAGCTTTTCGCGGACGTTCATAAAGAGCTTTGAGAAAGGCGTTCCGCCGTAAAGTTCGCAGGCGAGCCTATCGGCGTAGATATTTTTGCCCGCCGTCTTAAAGAACATTACTAGCTTCGACTGCGCCTGATCTATCTTTTCATCAGCGCGCTGCGGCTCGGCTTTCAGCGGCGAATAAGCGTTAAGGTCGTGAATATCGGCAACTTCCGCCTTGCGCTCGGAGGCAAGCTTTACAAAAGCGTCTTTTACCAGCTTTTGCGCGCCCTTATTCGTACCGCCGCCGCAGAAGCTTATGCTGATAAACGCATTTTCCAGCAGCTCGCGGTGGCTCTCGGCTACCGCCGCCGAGGTCAGCGCGTTGGCGTTTTCCTCGCTGCCTAGCGGTGAAACAGCCGCAGGCTCGCCCGCAAAGGCTATATCGCGCGCCTTTGTGATAGCGTAGGTGTGTCTGTTATTGAAAGAGCTTTTTATCTTGTCGATAAGCTGGCGCTTTTTCTGCTCGAAATATTCCCGCGGAAATTCGCCTTCGGTGATGTCCGGCTCGAAAATGCAGCTAAGCAGCAGCTTTGCGCAGTCTTCGGTGATATTTTCGCCGTTTATCGTGTATCTGTCGCCGATACTGCTCACCGCCAATCCGCAGCAGAGCGAATTGCCTAAGCGGTATGCGAAAGAGCTTACCGAAGCGCCGTAGAGCGAAGCGAGCTTTTTAGCCATATCAGCCTTATCTGGATATTCGCGGCAGCTTTCAGCCATCAGCGATACCAGCGCCGTATACTTCTGCGAGCTTTTCTCCTCAAGCGGTACTATGAAGCGAACAACTATCGACTCAGTATTGAACTTTTCGTCCTCGCTGTGCGCTATCACAAGTCCGCGGCAGGGACGCTCAGTACTTGTATATAATGCCATATTCTGTTCTCCTGTTTCTATTTGACTTGAATACAATTAAACAACACTATTTATTATACCACAAGAAAGTTATTTTTTCCATACTTTTCACGAGAATTTCATCATATTCAGTTCTCGATAACGCTGTACTCGAAATTTTCCCAGTGCAGCTTTACGCCCTCGTCGCTCTCTTCGGGTATCAGCGCGCGGGCAATATTCAGCTCTATGCCGCTGTTTAGGTCGCGCAGCAGTGCGTAATCGCCGTCTATTTTTTCAACTATATAATCTTTTGGTTCCATAGCTTTTCTCCTTTCAGCCGCGCTTTTTCATAAAGCGCACGTTCTCCGCGCCCGCCGCCAGCCGCAGGTCTTCTATAAGCCCGCCGCTGATCTTTACGGTCGGCGCGCTCTTTAAGCGTATCGAAGCACGCTTGTCCGCTAAATAGATTATCAGCGACCTGCCGTCCGGCGCGGCGTGCTTTTCGGCGGCTGACTTTACCCGCGCCAAAGCTGCTTTATCGTCTGAGCACAGTTTTACGCATATATCTTTGGCCATACAGCTTTGAACGAAGCGTTTGCCCGTTTCCACAAGCTCGGCTATAAGCTTCGCAGGCTCGTCGTCTTTAAGCGAAACTTTGCCGAAAACGTGCAGCACCGCGCCGTCTTTCAGCAGCGGCTGAGCGACCTCGTAAAGCGCGGGAAAGATTATAAATTCCGCCGCGCCAGACCTATCCTCGCCGTCGGCAAAGCACATCATAGCGCCGTTTTTGGTCTTGAACTGTTTTTTGCCCGTAAGGCGTACAAGTATCCCCGCGGGCGAATCGTTTTTCAGCCTGCGGTCTGTATCGGCGAACATCTGCGCGGGCAGGCAGCCCTCGGCTTCGGCGAAAGGCAGGTAGCTATCGAGCGGGTGGCCCGAAAGATACAGCCCCGTGACCTCGTACTCCATATCCAAAAGCTGCGTGCGCGAAAATTCATCGCAACGCTCAACTATCGCCTGATGTTCATTGCCGCCCGAGGACATATCGAAGAAATCGAGCTGACCCTCTGCGTTATCGCGGCGGCTGTACTGAGCCTGTTTGAGGATAGTTTCGACCGACATCAGCATCTCGCGGCGGTTGTTCGGGAAGCTATCGAAAGCGCCGCTTTTTATCAGCGCTTCGCAGCCTTTCACGGTTATGCCCGTGCCTGCCGCGCGTGTGCAGAAACCCTGTAAGGTTGTGAACGCGCCGTTTTCATCGCGCTCGGCTGTCAGCGCATTTATAACACCCTCGCCCAGACCTTTTACCGCGAGCAGTGCGAAACGTATGCCCTGCGGCTCGGCTTTAAAACCGCCAACGCTCTTGTTTATGTCGATAGGCAGTATCTCCAGCCCGCTGCGGCGAACGTCGGTGATGTAATCGTAAAGCTTGTGCGGTTTTTCAAAAAGCGTTACCGTCATGAGCGAAGCCATGTATTCCTTATAATAGCGGCATTTCAGATACGCCGTTTGGTAAGCGATGGTGGCGTATGCGGCGGCGTGGGATTTATTGAAAGCGTATGAAGCGAAAGAGGTCATTTCGTCAAATATCTCGTTCGCAATTTTAACTGGAACGCCTTTCGCGGCAGCACCGCAGCACTCATCGTCGCCGTAGATGAAAGTACGCCGCTCATTTTCCAGCACGTCATGCTTCTTTTTAGCCATAGCTCGGCGGACTATATCCGCCCTGCCGTAAGAGTAGCCCGCCAACGTGCGGAATATCTGCATTACCTGCTCTTGGTAGACGATACAGCCGTAGGTGACCTCTAAAATATCTTTCAGCAGCGGGTGCTTGTAAGTTACTTTCGAAGGGTCGTGGCGGTTGCGGATATATGTCGGGATAGAGTCCATCGGGCCGGGGCGGTAGAGGGAGATCACGGCTATAAGATCCTCTATACGCTCGGGGCGCAGGCGCATTACGGTAGATGTCATACCCGCGCTTTCAAACTGGAACACGCCCTGAGTTTTTCCGCGCGAGAACATATCGTACACGGCGGGGTCGTCGAGCGGTATCGCCGAAATATCGAAATCGGGATCGCGCTTTTGTATCTGCTTTACGCACATATCTATTATCGTCAAGTTGCTTACGCCGAGAAAATCCATTTTCAGCAGACCCAGCCGCTCGAGCACTGTCATGGTGTACTGAGTAGAGATCTGTCCGTCGCGCGCGTACAGCGGCACATATTCGCTGACGGGGTCTTTTGTGATAACTACGCCCGCGGCGTGAGTGCCTGCGTTTCGCGGCATATTTTCTATGCGCATGGCCGTTTCGATAAGCTCGTGTATCTGCGGGTCGCCGTTATACAGCTTGCGAAACTCGGGCGAATTTTCAAGCGAAGCGCGCAGCGACATACCGCCTATAACGGCCTTTGCCGCAACGTCGCCCGTCTTGTAAGGCAGACCCATCACGCGCGCGCAGTCGCGCAAAGCCTGTTTCGCGCCCAGCGTGCCGAAAGTAATTATCTGCGCCACATGGTCAGAACCGTAGCGGCTGATGACGTAATCTATAACGCGCTGACGTTTCAGCGTGCAGAAATCTATATCAAAGTCGGGCATGGAAACGCGCTCGGGATTCAGAAAACGCTCGAAGATGAGCTGATAGCGAAGCGGGTCGATGTCGGTGATGCCTATGCAGTAGGCGACTAAGCTTCCCGCGCCGCTTCCTCTGCCGCAGCCAACGGGTATATCGTGCGTTTTGGCGTAATGCACGAAGTCCCAAACTATGAGAAAATAATCAACGTAGCCCATCTGCGTAATTACCGAAAGTTCGTATTCGGCGCGGTCTATATGCTCTTTCTGCGGCGTGCCGTAGCGCTTTTGCAGACCTTTGAAAGTCATATCGCGCAGGAATTTCACGTTATCCGTAACGCCGCTGAAAGTTATCTTCGGCAGCTTTGTAACGCCAAATTCAAACTCAACGTTGCACATATCGGCTATCTTTACGGCGTTTTCTATCGCCTGCGGGCAGCTTCGAAAAAGCTCGGCCATCTCGTCGCCCGAGCAGAGATAGAAATCGTCCGTCGGAAGCTCAAGCCTTTCGTTATCGTCAAGCGTTTTGCCCGTATTTATGCACATCAGTATCTTCTGCGCGTAGCTGTCCTCGCGGCGGATATAGTGCACGTCGTTGGTCGCGCAGAGGGGTATGCCCGTTTCGCGCGAAAGGCGGATAAGCTGATTGAAAACAGCCATCTGCTCGGGAAAATCGTGGCTCATTATCTCGATGAAATAATCCTCGCCGAAAATCCTGCGGTAGCGCAGCGCGACCTCTTTTGCGGAATTGAAATCGCCAGCCGAAAGCGCGCGAGAGACCTCGCCCGCCAAACACGCCGAAAGACAGATAAGCCCCTCGCTGTACTTGCTGAGCAGCTCAAAATCTATGCGCGGGCGGCGGTAAAAGCCCTCGGTATACGCAAGCGAAGCCAGCTTTGCGAGGTTATGGTAGCCCGTTTCGTTCTTGCAGAGAAGTATCAGATGAAACGTGCGCTCGTGCGGGTCTTTATTAAAGCGCGAATTTTCGGCAACGTAGACTTCGCATCCGATTATCGGTTTTATGCCGACCTCTTTGCAGGCGTTGTAAAACTCTACCGCCGCGAAGAGATTGCCGTGGTCGGTGACGGCGCAGGCTTTTTGACCCAGCGCTTTTGCGGCGGCGGCAAGCTCTTTCACGCGGCAGGCGCCGTCGAGAAGCGAATATTCGCTATGGACGTGAAGGTGAACAAAATCCGTCATTTTTCGCCCTCCGCGCCGCGCAGCTCTTCCGCTATCTTTGCGAGCTTTTGCAGACGGTGGTTAGCGCCGGAGCGTGAGATGGGCGGGTCGAGCGCCGCGCCGAGGTCGCCGAGATTATAGTCGGGATTTTCGTAGCGCAGCATAGCTATCTCGCGCAGATTATCGGGCAGCGAGCCTATGCCCAGCTTTTCATCTATCAGCTCAATATCCGCTATTTGCCTTTCGGCGGCGCGGATAGATTTTTCTATATTGGCGTTTACGCAGTTCACCTCGCGGTTGATCTTATTGCGCATATCTTTGTAGATCTTGATGTTCATGAGGTCGAACGAAGCGGAGGTCGCGCCCATCATCGCTATCATGTCGATGATGTTTTCCGACTCTTTGAAATAAAGTATCTGCTTGCCCTTGCGCTCGACGTGCTTCGCCAGCAGCTCGTAATTATCCAACAGCAAAAGCCCGAGGCTGTTGCAAAGGTGCAGCTCAGGCATTACAAATTCCATATGGTAATTTTTGTTCGGGTCGCTGAGCGAGCCGCAGGCTAGGAACATACCCGCCGTCATGTATGGGTAAAGGCTCTTTTTCGGGTAATTCGGCTTCGAGCAGCGCCTATCGTCCACGATATGAAAATGCTGCAAAAGCTTTGCGCGCTCCTCAGCGCCATTGACCGTCAGCGAGAGCATAGCCGCGCCGCTGCCGCGGTCGGTACTGGTAAGCTCTACGCTGTTTTCGCCGCAGATACGCTTTACGTTCAGCTCGAAAAATTCTGCTATCGTCTGCGTTTCGGTAAGCAGCGTTATCTCGTCTGCGCCAAGCTCGTTTGCGCAGAGCAATATCCCGAACAGACAAGCGTCAGCCTTCTGTACGGAATTTATCTTTGAAATTATCTCTTCTTTTACCTGTCTGGAAAAAGACTGCTCTGACATGATCTAAATGCCGACTCCTTTATTATTTAGTGATCTATATCGCGGTGCTTGACGCGTATCTTATGACCGTTCAGCGTTAAGTGGCGGGCTACTGCCTCGGCGAAAGTAACGCTGCGGTGTTTGCCGCCGGTACAGCCGAAAGCTATTACTAGCTGCGACTTGCCCTCTTTTTCGTAAAGCGGCAGCAGGAAATCTATAAGGTCGGTAAGCTTATTATAAAGCGTTTTAGCGTCGTCAAATTTCATGACGTACTGCGAAACTTCGCTGTCAAGACCCGTTTTATGCTTCAGCTCTGGCACATAGAAAGGGTTCGGCAGACACCTTACGTCAAAAATAAGGTCGCCCTCGGCGAAAACGCCGTATTTGAAGCCGAATGAGCGTATCTCTATGTGCATATGCTCGCTGTTATCCTCTTCAAAAATAGAATACAGCCTGCTGCGGAACTCTGAGGTAGAGTAATTTGAAGTGTCGATAAAATAATCGCTCATCGCCTTAGCGGACATAAGCAGCTCGCGCTCCATGCGTATAGCCTCGGTAAGGCTGCCGCCCGCAAGCTCGTCAAGCGGGTGCTTTCTGCGCGTTTCCTTATACCGCCGCGCGATAACGTCGTCGAAAGACTCTAAGAAAAGTATCTTTAGGTCTACATGAGCGGCACGCAGATTTTGTATAGTATCCTGCAATTCAAGGAAAAAATCTCCGCCGCGCACGTCTACTACAAAAGCCGCTTTCTGTATCTTGCCCTCTGACTTCGCGCAGAGGTCGGTAAATTTTATTATAAGCTCAGGGGGGATATTATCTATACAGTAATAACCCATATCCTCCAGCACGTCGATAGCCGTAGATTTTCCCGAGCCTGACATTCCCGTTACTATTACAAACTGCATTTTTTCATTCTCTCCTTTCGCGCAAGCCGTATGGTCAGTCTGCCTTATAAGGAATTATCCTTACCTCGCACTCCAGATGAAAGCCCGTTTTTTCGTAAACGGTCTTTTGTATATGCGCTATAAGATCCTTTATATCGGCAGAGGTCGCGCCGCCTTTGTTTATAACAAATCCGCAGTGCTTTTCAGATACCTGCGCGCCGCCTACTGTCGCACCGCGCAGACCGCAGTCCTGTATCAGTTTGCCCGCGAACTGTCCCTCGGGGCGCTTAAAAGTAGAGCCTGCGTTCGGGTACTCTAGCGGCTGTTTATCTTTTCGGCGCGCCATAAGCTCGTTCATCTTAGCTTCGATGTCCGCCTTATCGCCGTGCGCAAGCTTGAAATCGCCGCTGACTATTATCTCATCGGTATGCGAAAAGCGCGATCTGCGGTATGTAAGCTCAAGCTGTGCGGGGGTGTAGGTGTGCAGCTCGCCGTTTCTATCCATAGCGGTAACGCTTACCAGCACGTCTTTCATCTCGCCGCCGTAAGCGCCCGCGTTCATGTAAATACCGCCGCCGACGGTGCCGGGTATGCCGTATGCAAATTCCAGACCGCTCAGCCCGTTATCCAGCGCTACCCTGCAAAGGCGGCTCATAGCCGCGCCCGCCTGCGCGCGTATAGTGCAGTCGTCGAGCATAGTTATCTCAGAAAAATCGCTGCCTATCAGCAGCACCGCGCCGTCAAAACCTTCATCGGCGCAGAGCATATTCGAGCCTTTTCCCATCACTAGGGTGCGCACGCCGTTTTCCGCAGCGAATTTTACAAGCTGCGAGAGGTCTTCGGCGCTTTTAGGCATTATCATGCAGGTGCACGGCCCGCCTGTGCGGAAGGTAGTATGCGCGGAGAGCGGTTCGTTTTCGCAGACACCGCAGCCCAGCTTTTCGGCGAGCGCGGCAAGAGCTTTTTCGTTCATTTATGTGTTACCGTTCCTTTCTTTATATCTTGCAGTCGGGGTGCTTTTTCAGCACATATTCGCGTATCTTCTCCCAGTCGGCGTTATACACCAAACGCATGGGGAAATCGAGCTCTTCTATCAGCTTTTCGGTGAGGGGGGTCTGACCTATCGCGTCGCAGAAATGGCAGTCGGTATTGACCACTACGGGTATATCGTACTTCTTGCATATTTTCAGCGCTTCGGTGCAGCCTTTCAGCGAGCCTTTTTTGTTAAAGATAGAGCTTTCGTTTATCTCTACGAACTTGCCGTACTCTTTGAAAGCTTTAAGGCATTTTTCCATATCGAAGGGGTAGAGCGAGGTCGTGCAGTGACCTATAACGTCTATCGCGGGGTTTTTAGCCGCAGCGAGATACGCTTTTGTGTGGGTATAATAATCCTGCGGCTCGAACGTCCAGCGGTGCATAGAGGCGACCACCCAGTCGAGCTTTTTCAGCAGCGAATGGTCGGCGTCGAGCGTGCCCTCGGTATCTATTATATTCGCCTCAGCGCCTTTGAGCACATACACACCGCATATCTTATCGGGCAGCATGAAAAGATTTTCAAAGTGCCATATATGCGGCGAATCGGGCATATTTATCATATGGTCTGTCATAGCTATCGCTTTAAGTCCGTACTCAGCGGCGCACTGACAGTTTTCCTTTATAGTTGAGTAAGCGTGTGTAGAAGCTAACGTGTGCGTGTGAAGATCCGCTTCTATAATCATTTTTGTATCGACCACCTATTTACATAAGATCCCAGTTTTTAACTTTATCCTTTTTATCGAACTGCAGGCCCAGGTTATCGAGCAGCTCCTGTGCGGCGTTATAGCCCATTTTCTTCTGACGGTTGTTCATAGCCGCTACCTCGAGGATAACTGCGAGGTTTCTGCCGGGCTTTATAGGAATAGTAAGGCTGGGCACTTTTACGCCGAGAATGGTGGTAAATTCGTTATCCACGCCCATTCTGTCGTATACCTTTTGAGAATCCCAAGGCTCCAGCTCTACTACCATATCTATCTTTTCAGTTACTTTAACTGCGCCCATACCGAAAAGGCGGCGCACGTTTATAATACCTATGCCTCGTATCTCGAGAAAATGTCTTATATTATCGGGCGAAGAGCCTACTAAGCTCTTGCTGGAAACGCGGCGTATCTCTACCGCGTCGTCCGCTACGAGGCGGTGTCCGCGCTTTACGAGCTCTATGGCAGTTTCCGACTTGCCGACGCCGCTTTCGCCGACTATCAGCACGCCCTCGCCGTATATCTCTATCAGCACGCCGTGCCTTGTTATACGCGGAGCAAGCTGTACGTTCAGATAAGAGATGAGCGCGGCGATAAAGGCGGTAGTGCTCTCTTTAGTTCTGCCTATCGGTATCTCGTACTTTTTGGCAAGCTCTATCATCTCGGGATAAAGCTCGTGACCTCTCGCTACCACGAACATAGGGATATGGGTAGCGAAAAGCGTTTCTATCTTCTTGTATCTGGTCTCTTCGTCAACGCTGGCGAGGTACGCAAACTCCATGTTTCCGCATATCTGTATACGCTCGGCGTTGAAGTATTCGTAAAAGCCCATTAGCTGCAAACCCGGACGGTTGCAGTCGTTATCCGATACCATTATCTCAGTAGAATCCTTCGGCGCATAAACAAGCTCTAACTGTAGCTCTTTTACTATGTCCGCAATGCTGACGGTAAATATCTCTGCCATAGCTCTTTTTCCTTTCTAATATAAGATGAATGTCAAATTTCTATCAGACCTCTGTTAAGAAGCTCCTGCGCGGCGGTGAGCACGCCCAGTTTGCCTGTCGGGTAAGTAAGTCCGCCCTGAAGCCAGGCGGCAAAAGGCTCTCTTATCGGCGCGTCTGCCGAAAGCTCTATCGAAGCGCCCATTGTGAAAGCGCCTGCCGCCATTATTACCTTGCTGTCGTAGCCCGGCATATCCCAGGCTTCTGGGGTGCAGTAAGCGTCTACGGGCGAGCCTTTTTGTATGCCCTGACAAAATGCCGTAAGGCGTTCCTCGTTTTCAAGGCATATAGAGGAGATTATATCCGTGCGGTAATCGTCGGCAGCGGGGAAAGTCTTAAAGCCAAGCTGCTCGAAAAGCGCGCAGGCGAAAACGCCCGTTTTGAGCGCGTTTGCCGTTACCTCGGGCGACATGAAAAAGCCCAACAGCATCTCTCTGCTCTGATTAAGAGTACAGCCTACCTCTTTGCCGACGCCCACGCAGGCAAGTCTGTCGGCGCAAAGCTCTACAAGGTCTTTTCTGCCGCAGATATATCCGCCGGTAGAAGCTATACCGCCGCCGGGGTTCTTTATCAGCGAGCCCATTATAAGGTCTGCGCCTACCGCGAGTGGCTCGCGCTTTTCCACAAATTCGCCGTAGCAGTTATCCACCATTATTATTATGTTCGGCTCGGCGCTGCGGGCGGCTTTAATTATCTGCTCTATAACGTCTATCGTGAAAGAGGGGCGCAGCGAATATCCTCGCGAACGCTGGATATAGCCTACCTTTTTGCCCTTTGCGCGCTCGGCTATCGCCGCAAGATCTGGCGTGCCGTCCTCAAGCAGATCTACCTGCTCATACTTCACGCCGAAATCTTTCAGCGAGCCTCTTCCCGCCTCGCCGCGTATGCCGATGACCTCTTCCATAGTGTCATACGGACTGCCCGTCAGCGAAAGCATAGTATCATTCGGGCGAAGCACACCGAAAAGCGCGGTAGAGAGGGTGTGAGTACCGTTCACAAAATTGTGGCGGACTACTGCGTCCTCGCCGCCGAACGCCTGCGCGTAAACAGCGTCGAGCGTTTCTCTGCCAATATCGCCGTAGCCGTAGCCCGTAGTGCCTTTAAGGCAAGACTCGCTGACTTTGTTGTCGATAAAGGCTTTGAGCACCTTAGCGCCGTTATACTCGGCGGTCTTATTTATCTCGCCGAAACGCTTTTCGGCGGCCTGCTCAGCCTTTTCCGCAAGCGCGGCAAGTCCGGGGTCTATATTAAAAAAATCTGTCATTTTAATTATCCTTTGTTATGTATTATCCTTTATGTGTTGCCTTATCTCAAAAACTTCGTCCTGCGAAACTGCCGCGAAGCCTATCTCGCGGTAATAGCTTACGCGGTGAGGGCGCGCAAGCAGGCGAACATCGTAACCGTCGTTCGTCAGGCGCTCGCCTATCCAGTAAAGCAGGCGGCGGGCGTAGTAGTGTCCGCGATACTCGGGCAGAGTGGCAACGTGGCCTATCAGCGCGGTCTTGTCGATTATATACTGTATAGTCGCGGTGGTACAGCCGCCCATCATGAAAGACTGCGAAAGTCCGCGGCGCACGCGGTGAGAAGTATCGGTGAGCCAAAGCTCGTAGCAATCCGCCAGCGCGGGGAACGACTCTTTCAGAATAGCGTAAACATCGTCCAGCGGCGGACATTCGTTCACGTCAAGCGCGGGCAACTCGCCGCGGGCGCTGTAAGCAAACTCGGTACGCAGCTCAGAGGAATAGTTTTTGCCTATAAGTCCGCGCAGCGTTTCGGCGTAGCGCGGGTCAAGCTCTACCGAATACGGCGAATTCATAAGTATAAAATGCGCCAGCTCCTCCACCTCGGCGGCGGTGAGCGACTGCCCCGTTATATCGGCGCACATCATAGCCGCGTTGAAAATGGAGATAAGCGTTACCGCCTGCTCTCCGCGCCGCAGAACATAAAAGCGCGCAAAATCATATTTGATCGAATATGCGGCGAAATGCGAACGTATACGCCGCGCGTAATGGTTCGGCTTCAGCTTTTCAAAAAGCTCTGTTTCGCCCTCGGTAAGCTGACTTATCATAGCTCTTGCATCCGTTTCAGTAAATTTTTAGTTAGCAGATATGCGTTATCCAGATCGCTCTCGGCTATCACGCAGGAGGGCGAGTGGAGGTATCTGCATGGCAGCGAAACAGCGGCGGTGCGTACTCCACCGCGTGCGAGCGAGATAGCGCCCGCGTCGTTGCCGCCCGCCACCATAGTCTTGGTCTGGCAGGGTATATCCAGCCCGCGCGCGGTATCGAAAGCCAGCGCGTAAAGCTGCTTATCATATATCGTGCGCCTATCCATATATGAAACAACAGGGCCTTTGCCTACCTCGCAAACGCGCTTTTCGCCCGCCGCCGAGGGTATATCCGCCGCGGTGGTAGACTCGAGCACTATCGCCATTTCGGGGTCAACGGTAAATGTCGCCGCGCCCGAACCGCGCAGACCTACTTCTTCCTGAACTACGAAAGTGAAGCAGGTATCGTACTCCAATTCTTCATCTATCAGCGCGAGCATTATCGCGCAGCCCGCTCTGTCGTCTATCGCGCGCGCCTTTATCATGCCATCACCGAAGCGCATAAAGCGCGAATCGAAGATCACGCTTTCGCCGAGCGAGATATGCTTCTGCGCTTCCTCGCGCGAAGAAAAGCCCGCGTCGATCACAAGTTCGCTTTCCTGCGGCGCTGCCGAGCGCTCAGACTCGGAAAGATTATGGATAGCCTTTCCGCCGATAACGCCGAGAAGCCTATCTTTTCCGATCAGCACGCGTTTGCCGTAAAGCACGCGCGGATCTACGCCGCCCACCGTTGAGAATTTCAGCGTGCCGTCGGCGTTGATGTAGGTGACTATCAATCCTACTTCGTCCATATGCGCCGAGATCTGCACGCGGTGAGGAGCGCGCTTTGCACCTTTTTTGTACGCTATAACGTTGCCGAGGTTATCTATACTATACTCGCATTTGCCGTCCAGCATGTTGCAGATGTAATCCGCAACATCGCCCTCGTCGCCAGAGATACCGCCCAACGAGCAGAGCTCTTCCAATATTTCAGCAAGCTTCATCAGAAAAGCCCCCTTTCGCAGAAAGCCGCAGCCAGCCGCGCGGTGTTTTCAATATCGCCGAGGTCGGCAGCTTCTACGGGCGTGTGCATATTGCGTATCGGTATCGAAAGGGTGCAGGCGGCAGAGCCTTTGCCCGCAGCCGCGGCGTCATCCGCGTCGGTGCCCGTTCTTCCGCCCATTACTTCTATCTGATACGGAAGCTGCTCAGCCTTAGCCGTTTCGATGAGCGCGTTCGAGAGCCTGCGCGAGAGCACGGGCGAAATGCCTATCATCGCTCCCCCGCCGATCTCGCCGGTATCCTCTTCCGACTCGCCGTGAACTCTGCCGAACGAAACGTCCATTATCAGCGAAATATCAGCCTGCTCGCGAAAAGCCGTTACCTTAGCCCCGCGCGAGCCTACCTCTTCGCCCGAGCACACCGCCGCAGAGATATTGTAGGCGGTCTCCCTGCCTTTCAGCAGGTCAAGCGTGCGGATAAGCGCGCAGACGCAGGCGCGATCGTCGAGCGCTTTAGAAGTAACAAGCCCGCCCATATCGGCGAGGGTATTTTCTATCAGCACTCTGTCGCCAAGCGAGATAAGCTCTTTTGCACGCGCGCCGCTCAGACCCGTATCTATATACAGATCATCGAGTTTCGCCGCCTTTTTATGCTCGGTCTGCAAATGCGGGGGCACGCTCGTAACCACGCCGCTGAGTTTTTCTTTGCCGTAGATCGTGACTTCCGCCGCGGGCAGAACTCGCTCGTCTACACCACCGCACTTTGAAACGCGCAGAAAGCCGTCGTCTGTAATATGATTTACTATCATGCCTATCTCGTCGATATGCGCTTCTATCATTACAGTAGGCTTGTCCGCGGTGTGGCTGCCGACTTTGCAGACCACGTTATTGAAAGCGTCGGTCTGCGTTTCGCCGTAAGCCGAAAGGTACTTTGCGCAGACAGCCGCCGCGTTTTCCTCCGCTCCCGAAACGCCGTCGGCGGCGCATAGAGCGGAGAGCATATTTTTAAGTTCAGATATATCCATATTGACCGCAGATCAAAGCTCGTTTACAAGGCGTTTGAAATGCTTTCCTCTTTCCTCAAAATTTACATACAGGTCAAAGCTTGCGCTGGCGGGTGAGAGCGAAACTACATCGCCCGGCTTTGAAAGGATATTCGCCTGCTCTACCGCTTCCTCGAGCGTTTTTACGCGAACTATTTTTAGTCCGCTCTCGGGGTACAGCGGCGAGGAGGTGACTGCTTTTTCTATCTTAGGGCCTGTCGCGCCAAGCAGGATAAGTATTTTTACCTTTTCGTTTACGGTGTCTGCCATAGGCTCGTAAGGTATCTTCTTATCATAACCGCCCGCGATGATTATTATTTTCTGGTCGAAGGAATTTAAGCCCGCCATAACGCGCGTCGGGCTGGTAGCGATGGAGTCGTTGTACCACTTCACGCCGTCTACCTCGCGGACGAACTCTATTCTGTGCTCTACGCCGCCGAAAGTCATAGCGGTATTCACGATGCTTTCAATAGAAACTTCGCCCCATACTGCCGAGATGGCGGTAAGGTAGTTATCCACATTATGGATACCCGGTATGCGTATATCGTCTTTATGGACTATCTCGGTAACTTCGCCCTTGTCGATATAGCAGAGCATACCATCGTCGCGCAGGAAAGCTCCGCGGTCGGTGTTGCCCGAAAGGGAGAATTTCACGAGCGTGCCGCGTACCATAGGCGCAAGCTTCATAGTTTCCTCGTTATCCGCATTGAGTACCGTTCTCGAAAAAGCGTTCTGATGGCGGATAAGATTGCACTTAGCGTCGATGTACTCTTCCATAGTGCCGTGAACGTCGAGGTGGTTCGGCGAGATATTGGTTATAACGGCTACGTCGGGCGACTTGCGCATAGAGATGAGCTGGAAGCTCGAAAGCTCTACTACCGCCGCGTCGGTCTCGCTCATAGTTTCAACTATCGGCAGGAGCGCCTTGCCTATATTTCCGCCGAGGTGCACTCTCTTGCCCTCAGCCTTTAGGAACTCGCTGATAAGGGTGGTGGTGGTGGTCTTTCCGTCAGAGCCGGTTACCGCGTAAAGCTTGCAGGGGCAGAGGTCGAAGAATACTTCCATCTCGGAAGTAACTACCACGCCCGCCTCGCGCGCCTTAGTAAGCATCGGGTTATTGAAATACATACCCGGGGTGCGGAAAACTATATCGCAGTTGAACATTTCGTCGAGGTAATTTTCGCCGAGGGAAAACTCAGCGCCCTTAGCCGAAAACTCGCTGTAAAGATCCTCGGGGAAATGATCCTCGTCCTTTTTATCAAGAATAACTACTTTTATGCCCTTGGAAAGAAATACGCGTATCAACTGGGTGTGGCTAACGCCCGTACCGATAAAGCCTACTCTTTTATCTTTGATCGAAGTGAAAAATCTTTGTGCCTTTGTCATTAGCAACTATCTCCTTTTCTGCCGTACTGCGGCAAAGTAATTATGTATCAAGCTTATAGCATACATACTCTATTATATTATATAACAAATGCGGCGAAATAGCAAGAGCTTATCATGAAAATTAACAACTTTTCATTCAAAACAAAAAAGCCCCGCTGAAAAACGGGGACGTTTCTGCATATCTATTCCACTGTAAAAAGCTCTGCAAGGGCTTTTCCTATCAGCTCGCCGCTGTATTTCGCCTGTTCAAGCGTATTGCCGTGGCTGCCGACCTCTATCAGCAGCGAGCCTGAGGTAAGATCTTGATTATAAAATCTGTAATCAAAAAGTATCGGGCGGGTCAGACCCGAAAAAAGCGTTTCGGCTTCCGACTGCAATTCGCAGGCGAAGCGGAAGTTATCCATATAATTCGGCATATCCATAGTGCCGTCGTCGCAGCCCGAGATTATCATTATCTGCGCGGCTTCCCTGCCGTCTATCTCGGCAACGGGCGCCAAGCGCACGCCCTCGGCTGTTTCTATGCCGTCGCGGTGAATGTCGAGCGCTACTTTTACCGATGGGTACTCCTCAAGCAACTCGCTCACCGTCTGTCGGCTTGAATCATACGCCGCGTCGTAACTGGGATAATCGTGCACGAGAGTATCATGGATAACGGTTATCCCGCTCTCTTCAAGCTGACGGCATATCTCGTCGCCGACGGCTGTCATGTTCTTATCAGGCTCAGAAGTCTTACCGCCGAAATCGCTGTCGTACCAATCTTTATCTTCAAGTTCAAAGCTTTCGGTGGTGTGGGTGTGGTAGATAAGCACCTGCGGCTCTTCCGTGCCGGTTTCTATCTCAAACACCCTGCCTTTCGTGCTGTTTTCGAGCAGTTCGGAATTATCTAAAGACGTGCAGTTTCGCACTTGTCCGCCGTCCGCTAGGTCAAAATACTGCTCGCCGCTGTATGCGCCGAAATTGTTTTTTTCTATAACGCCGTCGTGGTCGGTAAGGTCAGTAGGGTACGGCAGAGCGTTTATCACGTCAGCCGAGGGCATGGGCGTAGGTATCTCAGCGCCCTGCGGCAAGCGTATCTCTACCTCTTCGGGCGCGGCTTCCATATCGCGCGCGGTAGAGCCTATTATATCGCTGTGCGCCGCGGAAAAAGTTGTCTGCGGGGCGGCTGCCTTTGCCGAAATATCCATCTCTCGCGCCGCCGAGTACGCCGCCGCGCTTGAAAAAGCAGGCGCGAGCTTTGCCCCCTCAGAAACGCCGAAAGGCACTACCGCGCAGGAGATCACCACCGCGAGCGACCATTTGCAGGTCTTTTTCATATCCATTGCCGTTATCCTCCTTGATATTTTGATACTGAGTAATACTATGCGGTATCAAAAGCGAATATTACAGCATATATATAATACAATGCAGTTATCTTAACAGGAGGGGACAAAAATGGATTATCTTATTCTTGTAGACAGCGTAAGCCCAGTGCCGAAAGGCTTCGCGCCGCAGTTAGAGGAGGTCGGCACGGTGAAGATGGAAAAGACCGCCGCTGAGCATTGCCGAGAAATGCTGCGCGCCGCCGAGAGCGAGGAAGTAGTGATAAAAGTGCTTTCCGCTTACCGCACGCCTGAGTATCAGCAGCAGCTTTGGAACAGAAGCGTGGCGGAGTATATGTGCAGCGGCGAAACGCCTGCGGCGGCGAAAAAGCTCACCGCGCGCTATCTTGCGAAGCCTATGCACAGCGAGCACCACACGGGTCTTGCCTGCGACCTATGCTCGCCCGACTGGGACGACACGCAGGACGATTTTTACGCCACCGAGCAGGGGCGATGGCTATGCGTAAACGCTTGGAAATACGGCTTTATACTGCGTTACCCGCGCATGAAAGAGCACATTACGGGCATAGCCTACGAGCCTTGGCACTACCGCTACGTCGGCAGAGAGCACGCCGAGGTGATACGCCGCGAGGGGCTTACGCTGGAGGAATACCTATACTACTACAAATAAAAAGCGGCTGTCCATATGCGGCAGCCGCTTCTGTGTTATTAGAGATAGCGTTTTACGTCGCTGCAAAGTTTTTCCTCGCAGCGAATGACTTTTTTGGCAAGGCTCACGGCGGCGGAGTCGGCGTGCTTATACTGATTGATATACTTATTCAGCGTTTTTACGCCCATATTGCAGCCATCGGTAACAAGCCCTGCGGCGGTCTTGTCGCCCGGCTCGGCAGCCATTTTCACGTTAGTTTTCATCCAGCTCATGGCTTTGGCGGCGGGGTGCGGCTCTTTAGTATCAGCGCCATACTCAAGCAGAAGTCTGTGCGCTTCGTCGCCCAGCTCGTCATGCTCAGCCTTTGAGTCGTGCATAACGGCGCGCAGGCGCTCGTCGTGAATGTCTGAGATTATCTCTTCCAGCGTAGAAACACCCATCTGTATGCCCGCGTTGGTTTCTTTCAAAAGTCCTATGGATTCCTGTTTATTGCTCATATAAGATCGCTCCTTTTTGATTACTGTATGTAGTATTATCAAAAAGGAGCGGTTTTATAACTTATATTTCAAATAAGCGTTTCATGCTTTCGGAAAACTGTTTTTGATATAGAGCGATCAGCCGCGGCGAGAGTCCAGCAGGCAGACGGCGCTTGCGGAAATGCCCTCACACGCGCCCGTAAAGCCGAGCTTTTCTTCGGTGGTAGCCTTTACCGAGATCTGCGAAAGTTCAACGCCGCAAACGCGGGCTATGTTTTCGCGCATCTGCATTATATAAGGCGCGAGCTTCGGCTTCTGCGCTATAACGGTCGCGTCGATGTTGCCAATCTCGTAGCCCTCGCCACGGATAACTTCGCAGACTTTTGCCAGCAGCTTCATGCTGTCAGCGCCGCTGTATTCGGGGTCGGTATCGGGGAAAAGCTTTCCTATATCGCCCATAGCGGCTGCGCCGAGAAGGGCATCCATTATAGCGTGCACGAGCACGTCGGCGTCGGAATGGCCCAGCAGACCCTTATCGTGCGGAATATCCACACCGCCCAAAATAAGCTTTCTGCCCTCGGTAAGGCGGTGAACGTCGTAACCCTGTCCTATACGCATATGTCAGCCTCCTCAGATCTCTTTGTAGTTGCCCAGCAGCTTGAAATAGCCAAGCTCAGTTTCAAGCTCGCGTATCAGCTTCACCACGTCGGGCGAATTTACCGAACCTTGAAAATCGAGATAGAAAAGCACGTCGAAATCGGTATTTGCGATGGGGCGCGACTCTATCATGGTAAGGTTCAGACCCGAAACAGAGAATTTCGTCAGCAGGCGGTAAAGCGCCGAGGTCTGGTGGGGTACGGTGAGCGATACCGAGATAATATCGGCGTCGGGCGCTAAAAGCTGCTTTTTGGAGATAAGTATGAATTTGGTAAAATTGCACTCAGCGTTCGCTATGCCGTGGTCAATTATCTTCAAGCCGAAATGGTTCGCGCACTGCTCAGAGCAGATAGCCGCGTAAGGCTCGGCGCTTTCTTTTACAAAATCTGCCGCGAGGGCGGTATTCTCATACGGGTGAGCCGACCAGCCGTGTTGTGCCAGATATTTCGAGCACTGCATTAGCGCCTGCTCGTGCGAGTAAACGCGCTTAACGTCCGCAAGGTCGGTATCGGGCTTTATCGCCAAGCAATGATCGACCGAAACTTTGGTGCAGGCGCATATCTTGAAATCGTGGCGGCGCATAAGCTCGTATGTCTGCGAAACAGTACCCGCCGTGGAATTTACGATAGGCACTACGCCGAACTCGGCTTCGCCGCTTTCTACCGCCGCGAAAACTTCGCCGAAGGAATCATAAAACTCCGGCTCAGACTCGGGCAGGAATTTATTTGCCGCAACGTGCGAATACGAGCCGACAGTGCCGGGAACGGCTACCCTGCGGCTGCCCGTAAGATCGAGCGGCGAGGACTCAAAAGGCTCGGCGTCGGCAAAAAATTTCTGAAACTGCTTGCATTTCGATATATCCATCATATTGGTAAAAAGCACCTCGGCAGGGTCTGCCATATCGGCGGGCACTTCGCCGCGCACGCGCTCGATTATCTGATGCTCTCTATCAGCCTGAAAGACGGGCATATCGTTAGCTATCTTGTATTCTGCCACTTTATAGCAGGTCTGCATACGCTTTGTGAAGAGCGAAAGTATCTGCTCGTCTATCTCGTTGATCTGCGATCTGAGTTCGCCAAGATCCAAATGATCCATAAATAAATGCTCCTTCTGCAAAAAAATTCATACGATACAGATTTAATTTTATCACATAATCTGCCGAAATGCAAGCATTTTATCTATAAAGCAACATTTGGTTTATAAAACTTTAATATTCTAGCAC
>DBEZOM010000036.1:0-8329 GCA_048252855.1 Ruminococcus sp. | reverse complement strand
GATAATACCCCCGATATTTCCCTCCCCGCCGACCTCGATACTTCGGTAGCGGGCAAGTACGTTGTCAATGATTCCGTTTACCTGCACCCCGAGCCGAATTCCTCCAGCGAGAACCTCTCGACCCTGCCCGCAGGCGCGCAGGTAGAGGTATACGGCAGCTCGAATTACGGCTGGTATTACGTTAAGTATGAAGATCAGGTAGGCTACGCCTGGGGCACATATTTCACGGCTGCTCAGTAATTTAAAAGAAAAAATTCGCCGCAGAGTTTGCGTGTTTGCATACCCTGCGGCTTTTTCATGCGCAAAAAAGCTCCGTACAACTGCTATGTGTACGGAGCTTTTATATTTACTTGTTTACATACTTTGCAACGGTCTTTGCATTGTAGGTCTTTGAGGAAGTGCCCCAGGAAATGCCCGTGTCGGTCTTTGTGAACGCCTTTACGCGGAACTTGAACTGCGAATTTGCCGCAAGATCGTTGAGCGAAAGCGTTACGCTGTCCTCGCCGTATACTGTCTTTACCTTGACGTATGCCTTTTTGGCTTCATCGTACTTGTAGATGCGGTAGCCCGAGCAGCCCTTGGAAACTGTCCATCTCAGAGTGAGTATTCCGTCGCTGCCCGACATATACGAGATTATCGAGGGGGTAGCAGGCGGGTTTTCGGGCAGGCAGGCGGCCGCGCTGTAAGCGCTCGTGAGCGCCTTGTTGTTTATAACGGTAGAAGCCGCCACAACGTACTCGGTAGAGAAGTTGCCCGCGGTGTTGTCGACCGCTATCGTGGTGTCGGAAACTGTACCGAGCGAGGTGTAAGAGCCGCCGTTTTTCTTGTAAACGGTGTAGCTGCTTGCGCCGCTTACCGCGTTCCATTTCAGCGTTATGCTGCCGGAAGTCTGGGTAACGTATGCGCCGGTAGGCTCTTCGGGGGCAGTGCCGCAGGTGCGGTATGACGACCAGTTGCCGTATACCTTGCTGCCGTTTACCGTGGCGTAGGCTCTTACCGCAACGCGGTAGCCGTAAGCCGCTTCAAGGCCAGAGATAGTAGCCGTGGTGGTGGAACTGTTTACAGTTTTCTGCACGGTGTATGTCTTAGTAGCCGAGTTGTAGAGCGATACTTCGTAGCCGTCAGCGCCCGTTACCTTGCTCCATTTCACGCTCACCGAGCTTTTGGTGGAAGCGGTGTGGGTGGGAACGCTCATCTTCGGCAGCTTGGTAACAGCCGTTACGGGGTCGGAATACTCGCCGCCCACCAGCTTGCTGCCGTTCTTGAATACCGGTCTTACCTTATATGTAACGCTTGTAAGGTTTGAGCTGATGTTTTCGGTGTAGCTGTTTGTCGTCGTGGTGTCGATGCGGGTGTAGTAGCTCATCGTCGGCGTTTCTACCAGACGGTAGATCTCGTAGCTGTCGCAGCCGAGCAGCGCGCTCCAGCTAAGGGTTATGCTTTTGTCGCCCGCCGCAGCTTTGAGGTCGGTGATCTTCTTGCCGCTGTTCATGTACAGTACGTCGGAGTATGCGCCGTATACGTTCGTGTTCGACTCTATTCTCGTTCCGCGGACGCAGTAGCCGTAGCTGCCGCTTACTGTGGTCTTGTACTGCGTGGTGTACGAGTAGCCGATGCGCGTGTACTTCTTGCTTGAAGCGTCGTACTTGAATATCTCGTACTTCTCAGCGTTGTCAGCCTTGTTCCATTTGAAAGTAACGCTGCCGTCGCTGTTGGTGGTGTAGCTGAGTCCCGTAACGTCGCCTACCGCGGTGTTGTTGTTGTTGTTTCCGTTGGGGTCGCGGTAATCTACGTTCATATCTACCGAGGTAGCTATTCCGTTTACCTTGCCCGTGCTGGAAAACTGCCATGTGCTGTAATCACCCGTGTAGTTGGTCTGGGTGGTGTAGTGTGCCAGCCATATCGGGTACTTTTTGCCGAGCGCCGCGCCGTCGATCTGGTAAGTCAGCCAGCTCATGTTCGCGTAAACGCCCGCCTTGTAGCCCTTAGAGATTATTCTGTCGCAGAAAGCTGTGCAGAGCGCTGTTTTCTGCGCTTTGGTAAGCCCCGCGCTGTCAAGTCTGCCAGTATCGTAGTCTACCGACTCTATATCGTAATATACAGGCAGGTCGAGGGTGTAGTCCTTTATGTAGCTGAGCACGAAGTCGGCTTCTTCCTGCGCTTCTTTGGTGTTGATAGCCTGCGTGTAGAAGTACACGCCTACTTCAAGTCCCGCAGCCTTGGCCGCTTCGATGTTTTCCTTAAATTTGTAGTCTAGCACAAGCTGTCCGCCCGAGCCGTAGCCGCGGTAGCCCACGCGGATAATAGCGTAGTTTATTCCGTCAGCCTTTACCTTTTTCCAGTCGATATTGTACTGGAAGTAGGAAACGTCGATGCCCCAGACCTTGTCCATCTTGTCGAAGCGCGAGTTGTGTATGAGCGAGTTGTTGGTGTAGCCGAAAGTTACTATACCGTCGTCGCTGCCGCCGCCCGCTTCTTTGGCAATGTCTGAAAAATCAGTCGTGGGCTTGTCGAGTGAATCTAAATATTTGCCGAGCTGGGGGTCGCAGTTTTCCTCTGCAAATTCCTCAGCCTTTATCTGCTCTTCGGTCTTTTCCTGCGAAGCAGGCTTTTCTGCGTCAGCGCCTTCCTGCGAATCGGTGTTTACGGAAACAGCCGCCTTTTTGCCGTATGAGCTGTCGGCGAAAGCCGCCGTGCTGCTGCTTGCCGCTATTGCGAGAGCCGCCAGAAAACCTACTGCTTTTTTCAACATCGGTGTGACCTTCCTTTCTTGCCGCACTCCGCGGCAGTGTAACTTATATTTTTCCTTTTATTTACTCATGTGAAAGATGTGTGCAAAACGTTTAATTTTGCACAAAAGTTATTCGCTTTGCATACGAATATACATCAACATACATATATAAGTATACACTATCTTAATCGGTTTGTCAACCTTTTTAACCGTTTTGTTACAATTTAAAAGCGCAAAATAGTATTATTCCGTCTTTTACGCCTTTTCAGCCTTAGCTTTGGCGACGTCCTCGGCTATGCGCTGCTTTACCCCCGCGAATATCACGTCGCGCGCCGCTTTTGCCTGCGCTTTGGTGGCGGCGGGCACGTCTTTCAGGCGGTAGGGCAGACCTAAGTTTTCGTACTTCACTATTCCCATAGTGTGGTAGGGCAGCACGTCGATGGCGCGCAGCGTTTTTATCCCGCCGATGAATTTTCCCAGCCGCGTGAGCGATTCGCCGTCGTCCGTGACGCCTGGCACCAGGACGTGCCTTATCCAAACGTCTATGCCGCGGTCGCTGAGGTGGCGGGCGAAGTCGAGTATGCCCGCGTTGTCCTGCCCCGTGAGCCAGCGGTGCTTTTCGGGGTCGATGTGCTTTATGTCGAGCATTACAAGGTCGGTGAAGTCGAGCAGGCGGTCTATCTTCGCGCGCATTTCGGCGTTGCCCGCGTTCCACATTATTCCCGAGGAGTCTAGGCAGGTGTGCACTCCGCGCTCTTTAGCCCTGCGGAATATCTCGCCAACAAATTCGGGCTGCATCAGCGGTTCGCCGCCCGTGCAGGTTATCCCGCCGCCGCGCAGAAATTCTTTTACCGCGTCGAACTGCGACATTATGTCGGATACCGATGTAAGCTTTCCGTCCTGCTTGTTCCAAGTGTCGGGGTTGTGGCAGTAGGCGCAGCGCATGGGGCAGCCGCTTACGAATACTACGAATCTCAGTCCGGGACCGTCTACTGTTCCAAGACTTTCTACCGAATGTACATAACCTTTAATATCGTCCATAAAGCTATCTATCTCCTTTTTACAAATCGTATCATCTGTTTTCAAGCGCGCTGCCGACTATTTTTCCGTCGGCGAAAAGCGCGGCTAAGAATAGCGAGCCGCATATCACAAGCGCTTCGCCGTCTTTCAGCGCGGCAATCTCGCGCCGTACAGTTTCTTCGGGGGAGTATGGCGAGGGCGCGGCTTTCGCACCGTGGCGCGCCAGTATCTCGGCAAGCTCGTCTTTTTCGCGCGCGCGCGGGCAGTAACCGTCTACGCAGATAAAGCTTTCCGCCGCCTGCGCTATCTGCTCCGCCGCCGTTTCGCTGTCTTTGTCGCTGAGCATACCTATCACCGCGCGCTTCGGGCAATTCAGCGCCGCCAATGCATCCGCAAGCGCCTTTACCCCCTCGGGATTATGCCCGCCGTCTAAAATTATCAGCGGCTCGCGAGAGAGTATCTGTACCCGCGCGGGCACTTGCGCCAGCAGACCGCTTTTCAGCGCCGTTTCGGGAATTTCGTACCCCTCGCCGCGCAGAGTGTTTATCACCTCGATAACTGTCAGCGCGTTTTTTATCTGATGATAGCCGCCCATGTGCGTTTCGTACCGCTCGCCGCGGTAGCTGAATTTGCAGCCGAAAGGCGTGCAGCTATCCACCGTCAACTCGGCCATATCGGGGATAACTAGCTGCGAATGGCATAGCCGCGCGCGCCTGCCGATAACGCCCATAGCCGTGCGCGGGTTCTCAGGGGCGGTCACGCAGGGCGAGCCTTTCTTTATTATGCCCGCTTTCTGCGCCGCTATCTTCTCGATAGTGCCGCCCAGTATCGCCGTGTGGTCGAGCGAGATGGAGCATATCACCGATACCAGCGGCGGCGGGATAACGTTCGTAGAGTCGAGCAGCCCGCCAACGCCCGCTTCAAGCACCACAATGTCGCAGCCGCGCTTTATAAAGTGCAGAAAAGCCATGGCCTGCGTTATCTCAAACTGCGAAAATTCGTAGTGCGGCAGCTTTTTCACAGCGCCGTCTACTATCTCAGAAAGCGCGTTCAGCTCGGCGTCCGAAATATCCTCGCCGTTCACGCGTATGCGGTCGTTGTAGCGCAGTATGTATGGCGAGGTGAAAAGCCCAGTGGTATACCCCGCCGCGCGCAGCGCTTCCGCCGTCATTTCGGCGCAGCTTCCCTTGCCGTTAGTGCCCGCTATGTGCACGAATTTCAGCTTCTTGTGCGGGTCGCCCAGCGCGCCCATCAGCGCGCGTATCCTTTCAAGGTCGGTTATCTTTCCGCCAAGCTTGCCGTAGCTGTCTACCAGCTTCATGTATTCCTGCAAATCGCCGTCAGTCCTCTCCGTGAATGTATTTGTAAAGCTCCGCCGCCGTAGCAGCGTTCACGCCCGCCGTTTTCGCCAGTTCATACTCGGTGGCGGCTTCAAGCGCGGCGCGCGTCTTGTACTCGGTCATTAGCTTCTGCGCCTTTTTCTCGCCTATGCCCTTTACCGAAGTTAGCCCCAGCGCAAAGCTGTTTTTCTTGTGCCGCGCTTTGGTGAATGTTATCGCGTATCGGTGCACCTCGTCCTGTATAGCCGTCACCAGTGCGAACGCGCGTCGGTATGAAGTAAGGCTTATCTCGTGGTCTGATGCGGTGGCGGCGCGGGTGCGGTGCTTCGAGTCTTTCACCAGACCGTATATCGGCACGTTTATCCCCAGCGCGCGCACTACGGGCGTTACCGTGGCGACGTGCCCCTTGCCGCCGTCGAGAAGTATCAGGTCGGGCAGGGTGGAAAAGCCCTCGTCCTCGCCCTCCAGATAACGCTTGAAGCGGCGCTCTACCGCCTCGCACATACAGGCGTAGTCGTTCTGCTCGTGCACGGTTTTTATCGCGAATTTGCGGTAAAAGCGCTTGCAAGGTCTGCCGTTTTCGTAGACCACCATTCCGCAGGTCATGTCGGAAGAGCCGAAGTTTGATATATCGTAGCACTCTATGAACCGCGGCGGCTTTTCCAGACCAAGCGCTTTCGCAAGCTCTTCCAGCGCGGTTATCTCTTTGCCCGTTCTGCCAACGCGCAGTGAAAGGTGCTCGCTGGCATTGCTTTTCGCGAGGGTCGTCAGCCGCAGCAGCGCGCCCCTCTGCGGCACGGAAATGTGCACGCGGTGTCCGCATTTGTCTGATAAATATCGCTCCAGCAGCTCGGCGTTCTCTATCGGCTCGTCAAGCAGTATGTCTTTCGGTATCTCGCCGCGCGCCGAGTAAAATTCGGTGATAAAGCCCTCGCGCATGGCAGAGCCCAGATCGGTCATGCCGAGCGGCGCGCTGTATTTGTCGAAAAGCCGCCCGCCGCGGTACATCAGCACGCTGCCGCAGGCGCGGTCGGCGTTTTCCGAAACGGCGAAAATGTCCATATCGCGCAGGTCGTCGGAAACTATCTTCTGCCCCTCGGCGGCTTTCTTGATGGCGGCTATGCGGTCGCGCAGCTTTGCCGCCTGCTCAAAGTCTAGCGCTTCGGCGGCGGCGTTCATCTGCTCGGTAAGCCGCTCAACGCTCGCCTGCGAGCCGCTTTTGATGTACTCTACCGCCTGCTGTACCACCCCGCGGTAATCTTCGGCAGAGATCTCGCCTTTGCACACGCCCATGCACTGCTTTATGAAACAGTTTAGGCAGGGGCGGCTCTTGCCGAAATCCCGCGGGAACTGCTTTGTGCAGGTGGGCAGCATGAATACTCTGTTCGCTTCGTCCACCGCCTGCTTTACCGAATATGAGCTGATGTACGGGCCGATGTACTGCGCGCCGTCGTCCTCTTTTTGCAGCGCCGCCGTCAGCCGCGGGTACTCCTCGTTCGATACGCGTATATAGCTGTACCCCTTATCGTCTTTCAGCAAAATATTGTACTTCGGCGAATACTGCTTTATCAGCGAACATTCCAGCACCAGCGCTTCAAATTCGCTGTCGGTGACTATAAAGTCGTAGTCGCGCACTAGCGATACCATTTTCCAGACCTTAGGCAGATGGTCTTGCCCCTTGCGGAAATATGAGGTTACGCGGTGCTTTAGGTTTTTCGCTTTGCCGACGTATATTATCTTTCCGCCCGAGTCTTTCATGATGTAGCAGCCGGGCTTTTCGGTAAGCTTAGAGGTCTTGTCCCGCAGATACGGCAGACAAGGATTGTGTTCTTCTGTAATATGCAAATCTTATCACCAGTTGTAGTGTTAATTATCGTGTGTATCTTATATAATGTATATGTCCGCTATACAAGCTTCTCCAGCGCGGGGAATGGCGCGAGCGAACGTTTGAGTATGCCGTTCATGTAAGCTATCGCCGTGCCGTAATTTGTAAAAGGCACGCCCGCCTTTTCCGCCGACTTCATTCTGTAGGTCAGCTCGGAAGCGTTCAGCATACAGCCGCCGCAGTGTATCACAAGCTTGTACTGCGAAAGCTCTTCGGGGAAACCGCCGCCCGAGCTGAACTCAAACTGCGGCTGCGCGCCCGTGAAGCTGCGTATCCAGCGCGGCAGCTTTTCCGTACCTATGTCGCCGCACTGGCGGTGGTGGGTGCAGCCCTCTGAGATGAGTATTTTGTCGCCGTCGCGAATGTCCTTCAGCGCCGTAACGCCCTTTACCGCAGTTTCAAGAAAGCCTTTGTACCGCGCCATCAGTATCGAAAACGAGGTCAGCGGTATCTCCTGCGGAACTATCTCGGCCACGAGCTTGAAAGCCTGGCTGTCGGTTATCACCATAGCGGGCTTTTTCGCGCAGGCGCTCAGCGTTAACTCAAGCTCGCTCTCGCGACAGACCATCGGTATGCAGCCCGACTCGAGCAGGTCGCGTATAGCCTGCTGCTGGGGGAGTATCAGCCTGCCTTTCGGCGCGGCGGAGTCTATCGGCACTACCAGCACGGCTATGTCGCCCTTTTCCAGCAGGTCGCCGACTAATCTGCGGCCGCTTTCGGCACGTTTCGCTGCGGCGGCTATGCGGTCTTTCAGCGCGCCGATGTTCTCACCCGTTTTCGCGCTTACGAATATCTCTTTATCCGAAGCCGTCTGCGGCACGCCGGTGAGGTCGCACTTGTTCATGGCTATGACGTACGGTATCCCGCGCTCTTTGAATATCTGCAAAAGCTCGCGGTCGCTGGCGTTCAGTCCGCGGGAAGCGTCGGCTATCAGCACGGCGCAGTCGGTCTTTTCAAGCACGCGCTTTGTGCGCTCTACACGCATTTGGCCCAAGCCGCCCTCGTCGTCCACGCCGGGGGTGTCGATTATCAGCACCGGGCCGAGCGGCAGCAGCTCCATCGCCTTTGAAACAGGGTCGGTGGTAGTGCCCGCCACGTCTGATACCAGCGCGAGGTCTTGCCCCGTAACGGCATTCACCACGCTTGATTTGCCCGCGTTGCGGCAGCCGAAAAAGCCAATGTGCAAACGCTCGCCCGAAGGAGTATCGTTCATTCCCATGATATTTGTCATTCCTTTACAGTAAAATTCCCATTTGTGCGCCCACTTATTCCATTATATATTGTACCACATTATAAGTGAATTTTCAAGAGATAAATAATTACGCGCTTTAGCGAAAACGTACAAATTTGCCC
>DBEZOM010000035.1:0-8304 GCA_048252855.1 Ruminococcus sp. | reverse complement strand
GTTCTTTATTTTTCATTTATCCGACCTAACCTTTCAAATATGCTGCAAAAATATCTTGAAGTTAAGTATAGCACATTTTGAAAAAATAATCAAGTATTTTCAAGATATAAAGCGCAAAAAGGCGAAAAATTGACTTATTTTATCACAAAGCGCGCCATATGCGGACACATATTACAGCAAATGGCAGAATGTTTTCCGCTATGTATCTGCAAAATTTCTCATATGATAATAAATTTATAGAAAAAATATCGCGTACCCCCTTGAAAAGCGGGAAAATTTATGTTATCATTATTAAAGGCAGAAATGCGCTTTTTATGCGTGCTGCGCAACTTACCGCGGTGTAACGGACGCGGATAAAATATCCTTGCGAATATTATTTTAAAGGAGTATTTATTTCTATGAAGTACGGTTATTTTGACCTGAAAAACAAAGAGTACGTGATTACCCGCCCGGATACCCCGGCGCCTTGGGCTAATTACCTCGGCTCTCCCGAATACGGTGCTATTATTTCCAACAACGCAGGCGGTTACAGCTTTGTAAAGAGCGGCGCTAACGGAAGAATCGCGAGATACCGTTTCAACACCAATATCTCCCTCCCCGGCAGATATGTTTACATTCGTGATAACGATACCTACGACTACTGGTCTGCTTCCTGGCAGCCCGTTGGCAAGCCCCTCGACGAATACAAGTCGGTATGCCACCACGGCACCGCTTACACCCGCCTCGAGGCTGATTACGCCGACATCCACTCGGAAGTTACCTACTACGTTCCCCTCAACAAGACCTACGAGGTTTGGAGAACTAAGGTCACCAATACTTCTGACAGAGTAAGAAACCTCTCGCTCTTCGGCTTTATCGAGTTCACCAACGAGAACAACTACGAGCAGGATCAGGTAAACTTACAGTACACCCTCTTCATCACCAGAACATCTTTCGAGGGCAACAAGATAGTACAGCACATCAACGAGAACAGCGGCAAGGACGCTAACGGCTCTAACTGGAGAGAGAGATTCTTCGGCGTAGCAGGCGCACGCGTTTCCGCTTACAACGGCAACCTCGACAGCTTTATCGGACCTTACAGAACCTACGGCGACCCCATTGCGGTAGAGCGCGGATTCTGCGACAACAAGTGCAACTACAACGGCAACGCCTGCGGCGCACTTCAGTCCGAGATAATGCTCGACCCCGGCGAAACTGCTGAGATCATCTACGTTCTCGGTCAGAAGAACCCCACCGAGGCTGACGCTATACTCGCTACATATGAAGAGCCCGGCAAGTGCGACGCTGAGATCAAGGAGCTGGTAGACTACTGGCACGGTCAGCTCAACAACTTCCAGGTAACCACACCTTCCGAAGAATTCAACAACATGGTAAGCGTATGGAACGCATACCAGTGCTTCATCACCTTTATTTGGTCGAGAGCAGCTTCCTTCATCTACTGCGGTCTGAGAAACGGCTACGGCTACCGCGACACTGTTCAGGATATTCAGGGTATCATCCACATCAATCCTGAGCTGGCTGCTGAGAAGATCCGCTTCATGATCTCTGCGCAGGTCGACAACGGCGGCGGTCTGCCCCTCGTTAAGTTCGACCACAACGCGGGCCACGAGACCTGCCCCGATGAGAACGACGAAAACTCGGTATACGCTAAGGAAACGGGTCACCCCTCTTACAGAGCTGACGACGCCCTCTGGCTCTTCCCGACCATCGTTAAGTACATCGGCGAGACCGGCAACAAGGCGTTCCTCGACGAAGTTATCGTATATGCAAACGGCGGCGAGGACACTGTTTACGACCATCTGAAGAACGCTATCCGCTTCTCTATGGAGCGTCTTGGCGACCACAAGATGCCCGCAGGTCTGCACGCAGACTGGAACGACTGCCTGAGAATGGGCAAGAAGGGCGAATCTACCTTCGTAGCATTCCAGCTCTACTACGCTATGAGCGTTATCAAGGACATGGCTGCTGAGAGAAACGACAGCGAATATGTTGCATACATCGAAAAGGTACAGGCTGAGCTGGGCGAGAGCCTTGCAGCTTGCTGGGACGAGGACAGATTTATCCGCGGTATCCGCGAGGACGGCGTTGTAGTAGGCGCTAAGAAAGACCCCGAGGCTAATATGTGGCTCAACCCGCAGTCTTGGTCGGTAATCTCGGGCTTTGCAAGCAAAGAGCAGGCTGACACCGCTATGGAGAGCGTACACAGAATACTCAACACTCCTTACGGCGTAAAGCTTCTCGAGCCTCCTTACGTTGACCACTATTTCGACGGTGCGCTCATGCACATCTTCAACCCCGACACTAAGGAAAACGGCGGTATCTTCTCGCAGACTCAGGGCTGGGCTATACTGGCAGAATCTCTGCTGGGCCACGGCGACAGAGCTTTCGAGTACTTCCTCGAATCCTCGCCCGCTACCCTGAACGACAAGGCTGAGATCCGCGTGCTCGAGCCGTACGTTCACGGTCAGTTTACCGAGTCTACCCGCTCGCCTTTCGCAGGACGTTCGCACGTTCACTGGCTGACAGGTACAGGCTCTACCGTAATGGTAGGCTGCGTAGAGGGTATCTGCGGTATGCGCCCGAACGCTGACGGACTTGTCATCAGCCCCTCCATTCCTCACGAGTGGGACGGCTTCCAGATCGAGAAGAACTTCCGCGGCAAGCACCTTTCCATCGACATTCAGAACCCCGACCACGTTGAGAGCGGTGTAAAGAGCATCACCATCAACGGCGAAAAGCTCGAGGGCAACTTCATCAGCGCTGACAAGATGAAGGAGCAGAACGAAGTAGTAGTAGTTCTCGGCTGATAAATTCGATATAATAAAAAGCGGTTCGCTATGAGCCGCTTTTTTTGTACCGCGGCGAGTGTTCATATTTTAGCAATTGACAAGCGCCGCGGGATATGGTATAATTAAAATAATCACGATAGACCGTGCTCAGGGGTGTACCACCATCGGTACAGACTCTGAGCACGGTCTTTTTTGTTTGTGGTAAATATTTACACAGAGGTGAAACTCATGATAGTTATAAACGGCGAGAATTTTGATACGGATAAGCTGCCGCTGACCGAGCATCTGAAAAGCGAGGGGCTGCTGCCCGAGCGCGTGGCGGTGATGGTAAACGGCGAAATACTGCCGAAAAGCGAGTACGCCGAGCGCGTGCTGACCGACGGCGACACGGTAGAGATAGTCGGCTTCGTGGGGGGCGGCTGATGGCGCAGCTTAAATTCAGCGAGCGCGAATTTGCCGAAGCGCTCGACTCGCGCAGCAGCGTGCCTGTTTACGACATTATGAAGCGGGCGCGGGTAGGCATAGCGGGACTGGGCGGACTGGGCTCAAACATCGCGGCGGCGCTAGCGCGCGCGGGGGTAGGCAGGATAGTCGCCGCCGACTTTGACGCGGTAGAGCTTTCAAACATCAACCGCCAGATGTACACCCTGCGGCACATCGGCATGAAAAAGGCGGAAGCTATGGCGCAGATGATCGCCGAGATAAACCCTTTTTGCGACTTTGAGGCGCACGATATTAGGGTGACGGCGGACAACATCGGCGAGCTTTTCGGCGATTGCGACATAATCTGCGAAGCTTTCGACGTCGCCGAGCAGAAAGCTATGCTGGTAAACGCTGTGCTGGAGAAGTACCCGCAGAAATATTTGGTATGCGGCAGCGGCATGGCGGGTCGCGGCAGAGCGAACGAGATAACCACCCGCAGGATAACCGACCGCTTTTTCATCTGCGGCGACGGAGTAACCGACGTTGCGGACGGCGACGGGCTGACGGCGGCGCGCGTGACGATATGCGCGGGGCATCAGGCAAGCAAGATAATAGAGATAATTTTGAAAGGTGTGTAATATCATGGAAGATAAATTTGTACTGGCAGGCAGAGAGTTCAACTCTCGCTTCATTTTAGGCTCGGGAAAATTCGACCTCGACCTCATAAACGCGGCAGTTGAGCACGCGGGCGCTGAGATAATCACGCTGGCGCTGCGCCGCGTAAACAGCTTTAACGGCAACATTCTCGACCACATCCCGCAGGGCATTACGCTGCTGCCGAACACCTCGGGCGCGCGCAACGCCGAGGAAGCGGTGAAGATCGCGCGCTTGGCGAGAGCGGCGGGCTGCGGCGAGTTTATAAAGATAGAAGTCATCCACGACTCAAAATACCTGCTGCCCGACAACTACGAGACCGCAAAAGCCTGCGAAATGCTGGCTAACGAGGGCTTTATCCCGCTGCCGTATATGTACCCCGACCTCTACGCGGCGCGCGACATGGTAAACGCTGGCGCGGCTGCAATAATGCCCCTTGCAGCGCCTATTGGCTCAAATCAAGGTCTGGCGACAAAGCAGTTCATACGCATACTCATCGAGGAGATAGACCTGCCGATAATCGTTGACGCGGGCATAGGCAAGCCCTCGCAGGCGTGCGAAGCTATGGAGATGGGCACTGCGGCGGTAATGGCGAACACGGCAATCGCGACCGCGGGCAACATCGTCGAAATGGCGAAGGCTTTCAAGCACGCTATCATCGCGGGCAGAACGGCTTACCTCGCGGGAACGGGAAGAGTTCTCGACCGCGCTTCGGCTTCCTCGCCGCTGACCGGCTTTATTCAGGACTAAGGGGGCGCGCGAAATGGAACAGCAGAGAATTGACCACATGAAATACCTGCCCGATATGGAGATTTTGGAAGATTCAGACATTGGCGAGCAGGTAGTCAGCCGCATGAAGGCTTACGATTATAACAAATACACGGCGGACGACGTAAAGCGCGCTCTGGAGGCGGAGTACCTCAGCACCGAGGATTTCGGAGCGCTGCTCTCCCCCGCCGCCGAGCCATTTCTAGAGCAGATGGCGCGCCGCGCGACTATTGAAACGGGCAAGCATTTCGGCAGCAGCGTTTGCCTTTTCACACCGCTCTACATCGCGAACTACTGCGAAAACTACTGCATTTACTGCGGTTTCAACTGCCACAACAAGATCCGCCGCGCCAAGCTGGACTACGACGGCATACGCCGCGAAATGGAAGCTATTGCAAAAACAGGCATGGAAGAGATACTTATTCTGACGGGCGAGAGCCGCAAGATGAGCGACGTTGAGTACATCGGCAAGGCCTGCGAGATAGCGCACGAGTACTTCAAGAACGTGGGAATAGAGGTCTACCCGATGAATACCGACGAATACGCCTACCTGCACAAGTGCGGTGCTGACTATGTAACGGTATTTCAGGAAACTTATAACAGTGATAAGTACGAAAAGCTGCACCTCGCGGGTCACAAGCGCATATTCCCCTACCGCCTGAACGCTCAGGAGCGCGCGATACGCGGCGGTATGCGCGGAGTAGCGTTCGCGGCGCTGCTGGGTCTGGACGATTTCCGCAAGGACGCATTCACCGTCGGCACACACGCCTACCTGCTTCAGCGCAAGTACCCGCACGCCGAGATCTCGTTCTCATGCCCGCGCCTGCGCCCCATCATCAACAACGACAAGATCAACCCGAAGGACGTTCACGAGCGCCAGCTTTTGCAGGTAATGTGCGCTTACAGAATTTTCATGCCGTTTGCGGGACTGACCATCTCGACCCGCGAGCGCGCAGGCTTCCGCGACAACGTTGTGGGAATGTGCGCGACGAAGATCTCGGCGGGCGTAAGCACGGGAATCGGCAGCCACACCGAGGAGGAGTCGAAGGGCGACAACCAGTTTGAGATAAGCGACGACCGCTCGCTGGACGAGGTATGCGCCGCTATCCGCGCGAAGGGCTTGCAGCCGGTGCTGAACGACTATGTTTACATTCCCGAATAAGGTAATCGCCGTCAGCCAGAGGCATATCTGCCCCCGCCCGCTTGAAGAGCAGGTGTACCGCATCGCGGAGAACGGCATCAGCAGGCTGATACTGCGCGAAAAAGACCTTGCGGAGGAGGATTATCTGCGGCTTGCGGAGCGTGTGCTGAAGTCATGCGAGCGGTGTGGCGTGGAGCTGACGATACACAATTTTCCGAACGCGGCACGCGAACTGGGGATAAAACGTCTGCATATGCCGCTGCCGAAGCTGACGGCGGAGCTTTGCGCCGAGTTTGAAACGGTAGGAAGCTCGGTGCACAGCGCGGAACAGCTTGCGCAGGCGGAGCGGCTGAGCGCGAAGTACGTCACGGCGGGGCATATTTTCGTTACAAATTGCAAAAAGGGTCTGCCCCCGCGCGGGCTTGATTTTCTGAGCGATATATGCGAGATGGCGAGCGTGCCCGTTTACGCCATCGGCGGTATAAACGCAGACAACGCTGATATAGCGCTAAATGCAGGCGCTGACGGCGTTTGCGTGATGTCTGCCACAATGCAAATGTAAATTGGTTTAACAATTGGTTTTGTATATTATGCTTAATATACGAAGCCAATTTTCTTTGTATTTAGTTTCTCTTAATAAAAATTACATAATGTAACGAAACTGCGTTGACAGTCGGCGAAATTTGTGTTATAATGGTAATATGAAAGTGTAAAACAGGTGAAATGATATAGACGTATATGCCCAGATTTTAGGAAAGGGGCTGAAAAATGTGAATGATACAGCAGCATTAACGTTTGAAAGCGAGGGAGAAGTGCTGGTAACCGAAACGCGCGCCAAGCAGATTGAGTTGCCCCCGCACCTTGATTTCAAATACCATGAGAAACCCGTGTACAGTTTTTTCAAGCGCATTTTCGACATTGTGCTTTCGGCTTTCGCGCTTATCGTGCTTTCGCCCGTACTGCTCATCTGCATCGCGGCGATATTTATAAAAGACCCCGGAAATCCGTTCTTTGAACAGGACAGAGTTGGCAAAGACGGCAAGTATTTCAAGATATACAAGCTTAGGTCGATGTATAAGGACGCCGAGGAACGCAAGGCGGAGCTTATCGAGAGCAACGAGTGCAACGGCGCGGTCTTTAAGATACGCAACGACCCCCGCATACTTGGAAAAATCGGCAATTTCATACGCAAGAGTTCGATAGACGAGCTGCCGCAGCTTGTGAATATCCTCAAAGGCGATATGTCGATAATCGGCCCGCGGCCTTTCGTGCCCAACGAGCAGGAGCGCATGACGAGCGACCGTCTGCTTGTGAAGCCTGGACTTTCCTGCTACTGGCAGATAAACGGCAAAAATGCGCTTTCGGCTGAGATGTCGGACTACTACGACAGAAAGTACATAATGGATCGCTCGCTGATAACTGACGCGGCGATAATCCTCAAAACAGTCGGCATTGTGCTGAAAAGTTCAAATTCGTAACATCATCGAGCAGCTTTCACGGCTGCTCTTTTTTTGCAAAAAAATCCCCGAAAGGCGCTTGACCTCTCGGGGATAATTGATATTTAGCAAATTTATCAGAATACCAGCTTTTCTTCGAGGTACTTCTCGAGGTCAGCGATGGCAACTCTTTCCTGCTGCATGGTATCTCTGTCACGAACGGTAACGCAGCCGTCCTCCAGAGTGTCGAAATCGTAGGTGATGCAGAACGGAGTACCGATCTCGTCCTGACGGCGATAGCGCTTGCCGATCGCTCCTGCCTCGTCATACTCTACCACGAACTTCTTAGCAAGCTGCGCGTAAAGCTCGCCGGCAGGCTCTTTCAGCTTCTTCACCAGCGGCAGAACGCAAGCCTTTACGGGCGCGAGCGCGGGGTGAATGTGCATTACGGTGCGGACGTCATTCTTCTCCGCGTCGATAAGCTCTTCGTCGTAAGCTTCGGTAACGATGGAGAGGAAAAGTCTTTCTACGCCGAGCGAAGGCTCGATAACGTAAGGAATGTACTTGGTGTTGTCGTCGGGATCGAAATATTCAAGGCTCTTACCGCTGTGGTTCTGGTGCTGAGTGAGGTCGTAGTCGGTTCTGTCTGCGATGCCCCAAAGCTCGCCCCAGCCGAAGGGGAAGAGGTACTCGAAGTCGGTCGTCGCCTTGGAATAGAAGCAAAGCTCCTCAGCGTCGTGGTCACGCAGGCGCAGGTTCTCTTCCTTGATGCCCAGGCTGAGCAGGAAGTTTTTGCAGTAGCTTCTCCAGTACTGGAACCACTCGAGGTCGGTGCCGGGCTTGCAGAAGAACTCAAGCTCCATCTGCTCAAACTCGCGAACGCGGAAAATGAAGTTGCCGGGAGTGATCTCGTTTCTGAAAGATTTACCTATCTGGCCAACGCCGAAAGGTACTTTCTTGCGCGATGTTCTCTGAATGCTGGCAAAGTTTACAAATATGCCCTGTGCAGTTTCGGGACGCAGATAAAGCTCAGCCTTAGAGTCCTCGGTAACGCCCTGGAAAGTTTTAAACATCAGGTTAAACTGGCGAATAT
>DBEZOM010000034.1:0-6771 GCA_048252855.1 Ruminococcus sp. | reverse complement strand
TACCATCATCATCATTATGAAAGCCGTGCCCTGAAGCAGACTGTTCGCGAGGGTGATGTCGGCAGAGTCGGGGTCTTTAAGCTGCTCGCCGATGGTGTATGTGCGCAGGAACTGCTCGCTGTAAACCTCTTCGGGCAGCAGCGAGATACCCATTATGCCCGCCATTACCGCGCGGCAGCCCGCGAAGCATGAGCGTGCGCATTTTATATCGCTTTTCAGAACGCGCTCGGCGGCGCGGGTGTTCAGCTTGAGGAAGAGGGCGTCTACCAGCATCATGAGGTAGGCGAATTTGCCGGGGATAAAGCAGAGCGCGCGGCGCAGCTTTTCGGCGGGCGCGGTGAACTCTTCGCTCTCGTCCGCTATCTCGGCGGCGCAGTCGGCAGCGGTGAAGAAAACGCCGCCCGCTGCGGAGAGCAGGAACATACAAAGCATAGGCGCGGCAACGGAATCTACCGTGCGGTCGGCAACGCCCTGTACCGCGGCGCGAACAAGACCTTTTTCGTCAAGCTCGCTGCAATCGGTGCGGCTGAGGTCAGAAGCTATGCGTTGCGCCTTCGGATAATTTTTGCCCCTCATAGCGCGGGCAACGCCGCTCGAAGCGGTGGTAACGCCCTTTATGTCCAGCACCGACCAGCAGATCAGCGCGTCGAGCACCAGCGCGAGGGCGGGGATAAAGCAGTAGAGCAGTATCAGCACTATCAGCACGGGCAGCACCGTTATCGCTATCAGCGAGAGCAGGAAAACAATTCCTGCGGTGCGCCTGCCGCCCTCGTTATCCTGATATTTTGCGCTTATCTTCGGCGCGAGCGCCGCGGCTATCTTGCCGACAATATCCTGCGCTCTGAATTTTCTGGGAGTACCAAAGACCATGCTGAGCACATAGCCTGCCGCCATAGCGGCGAGAGTGTTTATTATCATAAGTATTCTCCTTAGTTTTCATGGCGGCGCGCCAAAAATCGGGCGCACTTGCCGTATTATACTATATTATATCATGTATCGCCGCAAAAATCAATAGGGGCGGGGGAAGTTTTTGCACTTTATCACATAGGCACAAATATTAACATTTGCCCCCTTGACACAGCGCGCGCGGCGTGTTAAAATATAATAGAATAGATTTGCAGGGGAACTGCTTTTTGCGGTTGAGAAGGCGCTGCCTGACCCTTTGAACCTGTCGGTCAATACCGTGGTAGGAAGCAAAGTCGGCTGTTTTTTGCGCAGTAATTTTACAGACTTTACGGGCTTTTCGCTTACCGCGGAGGGCCTTTTTTGCGGAGGTGTAAATTATGGTAAAAAATTGTCTGTCGATAGCCGGCTCTGACTGCTCGGGCGGGGCGGGCATACAGGCTGACTTAAAAGCTTTTTCGGCTCTCGGCACGTTCGGCATGAGCGCCGTTACGTCGGTCGTAGCGGAGAACACTCAGCGCGTCATCTCGATACAGAATGTGGATACCGCCGTCATCGCCGACCAGATAGACGCTGTTTTTGAGGACGTCGAGGTCGCCGCCGTCAAGCTGGGTATGCTGCCGAGCGTTGAGATAATCAAGCTTGTCAGCGAAAAGCTGCGGCAGTACAAGCCGAAATTCGTAGTCTGCGACCCCGTTATGGTGGCTACCAGCGGCGACTCGCTAAGCGGCGAGGGCACGGCTGCCGCGCTGAGGGACTATATTTTCCCGCTCGCGGACGTGGTTACGCCGAATATGCCCGAGGCTTCCGCGCTTTCGGGTCTGCGGGTAGAGAGCATCGCGGATTTTGACGCCGCCGCCGAGGTGATAATGCGCAGCGGGGCTAAGGCGCTGCTGATAAAGGGCGGCCATGCCGAGGACGCGGCGGTGGACGTGCTGTATACCGCGAACGGCAGGCAGGAATTTACCGCGCCGCGCGTGGATACCAAAAATACCCACGGCACCGGCTGTACGCTATCCTCCGCGATAGCCGCTTGTTTGGCAAAGGGCGCTGACACGCCGACCGCAGTCACGCAGGCGAAAGAGTACATCTCGGGCGCGATCGCGAACGCCGACAAGCTGAACGTCGGCAAGGGTCACGGCCCTACAAATCACTTTTTTGATTACTATAATATAAAAGGTATAAACTGATAAACGAAAGGAATTTTTAGCTATGAGAAATTATAAGACGCAGATGGAAGCAGCCAAGAAAGGCATAATCACTCCCGAAATGGAAACCGTAGCCAAGAAAGAGTACCGTACCCCCGAAGAGATACGCGCGCTGGTGGCTACCGGCGAGGTCTGCATTCCCGCAAACGTGAACCACACCGCGCTTTCGGCTGAGGGCATCGGCAAGGGTATGCGCACCAAGATCAACGTAAACCTCGGCATTTCGGGCGACGCTAAGGACTACGACCTCGAGATGAAAAAGGTAGACATGGCTATCAGCTTCGGCGCTGAGGCGATAATGGATCTTTCCAACTACGGCAAGACCAACAAATTCCGCACCGAGCTTATTGCGAAGTCGCCCGCTATGATCGGCACTGTACCGATGTACGATGCTATCGGCTACCTTGATAAAGACCTGCTCGAGATCTCGGCTGAGGATTTCTTGCGAGTAGTACGCGCGCACGCGGAAGAGGGCGTTGACTTCATGACCATACACGCGGGCATCAACCGCCGCGCAGTAGAGGCTTTCCGCCGCGAGGGCAGAAAAATGAACATCGTTTCCCGCGGTGGCTCGCTGCTTTTCGCATGGATGATGATGACGGGCAACGAAAACCCCTTCTTTGAGCATTACGACGAGGTTCTCGAGATACTGCGCGAGTACGATGTTACCATCTCTCTCGGCGACGCTCTGCGCCCCGGCTGTCTTGCTGACGCGAGCGACGCGGGTCAGATCTCTGAGCTTATCGAGCTGGGCAACCTTACCAAGCGCGCATGGGAAAAGGACGTTCAGGTAATGGTAGAGGGCCCGGGACATATGCCTATGGACCAGATCGCGGCGAACATGAAGATACAGAAGACCATCTGCCACAACGCGCCTTTCTACGTTCTTGGCCCTCTGGTTACCGACATCGCCCCCGGCTACGACCACATCACATCGGCTATCGGCGGAGCTATCGCGGCGGCAAGCGGAGCGGACTTCCTCTGCTACGTTACCCCTGCCGAGCACCTGCGCCTGCCCGACGCTGACGACGTTAAGGAGGGCATCATCGCGAGCCGCATCGCCGCTCACGCCGCCGACATCGCAAAGGGTATCCCCCACGCTATGGACAGGGACAACGAAATGGCTGAGGCGCGCCACGTTATGGACTGGGACAAGATGTTTGAGGTAGCGCTGGACGGCGAAAAGGCTAAGCGCTTCTTTGAGCAGACCCCGCCCGCTGACCGCCACACCTGCTCGATGTGCGGAAAAATGTGCGCGGTAAGAACTACCAATATGATACTCGAGGGCAAGGAAGTTAAATTCTGCTCGGAAAAGTAATATCTGCTAAAAGAAGGAATTACAAATGAACGGCGTTAAAAGCATAAATCTGAAAAAGCTGTGCACGGCGGCGATGCTGGTGGCGGTGGGGGTAGCGGCTTCGGCTGTGAATTTCCCCATCGGCGCTTCGCGCTGCTGCCCCGCGCAGGCTTTTGTGAACGTGGTGAGCGGCGTGCTGCTCGGGCCATGGTACGCGGCGGGCGTGGGCTTTTGCTGTGCGCTGATACGAAATCTGCTCGGCACGGGCACGCTGCTGGCTTTTCCCGGCTCGATATTCGGCGCGCTGCTGGCGGGTCTGCTTTACAAAAAGGTGAAGCCGCTGACGGCGCTTGCAGCGGTGGGTGAGCTTTTCGGCACATCTATACTCGGCGCGCTGACCGCCTACCCCATCGCGAAATTCATCATGGGCAAGGAAGCGGCGGTCTTTGGGCTGGTACTGCCGTTTTTCATTTCGAGTCTGGGCGGCGCTGTGATAGCTTTCGTGCTGATGGCGGCGCTTGAAAAAAGCGGCGTACTGCGGCGTTTTGCCGCCACGCTGGAGGGCGCTGACGGACATGGAGCATGATATGATAAGCCAAATAGTGCAGACTTTGGAAGGAACTTGCAAGTTTGGCCCTATGGTGCACTGCATTACAAATTACGTCGCGGCTACCGACTCGGCAAACGCACTTCTCGCTGTGGGCGCAACGCCCGTTATGGCAGACTGCCCGTATGAATGCAAAGAAATAACAAGGCGCTCACGAGCATTGCTGCTAAATATGGGAACTCTTTCTAAAGAGCATTACGAAGCTTTCAAGATCTCGAGCGAAGCTACGCTGGATATTGGCATACCGATAGTGCTCGACCCCGTCGGGCTGAGCATGAGCGCTTTTCGTCAGGCGTGCTTTCAGGAGATCGTGCCGAGCCGCGCTCCGGCTGTAATAAAATGCAATCTTTCGGAAGCGTACACGGTGGCATATTTGATAAAAGTCAAAGCAGAATCGCCCCTCGAGCTGTGTCAAAAGATCGCCTGCAAGCTGCACTGCGCCGTGATGATAACGGGAGCAGACGACTACATTTCGGACGGGTTTGACAGCTACATTCTGCATGGCGGCACGGCGAAGCTGACGAAAGTCACGGGCACGGGCTGCGTTACCGGCGCGCTGACGGCGGCGTTTCTCTCGGTCGCCGACGGGGTGACGGCGTGCATTACGGCGGCGGCGCTCATGAAGACCTGCGGCGTGATCGCGGAAGAGAAGAGCGGTGAGGGTCTCGCAACTTTCCGCACAAAGCTGTACGACGGGCTTTCGGAAGTCAGAGAGAACGAGATACGCAGATGTATAGAGATTGAAAGTGTGAAATAAATGGCAAAAATGGATATTGACTATACCTTATATATATGTACCGACAGCGGGCTGATGTCGAGCGAAACGGTGGAGCAGTCGGTGGAGGCGGTGCTTCGCGGCGGCGCGACGGTGATACAGCTTCGCGAGAAGAACGCGGGTTCGCGGGAACTTTACGAGCTGGCAAAGCGCGTTAAAGCTGTTACAGACAGGTACAACGTCCCGCTGATAATCGACGATAGGCTCGACATCGCGCTTGCGGTGGACGCGGCGGGCGTGCATTTGGGTCAGAGCGACCTGCCCTGCGCGGTGGCGCGAAAACTGCTCGGCGAGGACAAAATTATCGGCATAACCGCCCCGACGGTAGAGCTTGCTCAGGCCGCCGAGCGCGACGGCGCGGACTACATCGGCGTTGGCGCGATGTTTGCAACGTCTACAAAAATGGGCGCGCCTGCCAATACTAAGGAAAATCTGGCGGCGATACGCGCGGCGGTTGATATTCCGATCGTGATAATCGGCGGCGTGAAGCGCGCGAATGTGCTGGAATTTGCGGGCATGGGCGTGAACGGCGCGGCTGTTATCTCAGACATCATCGCCGACCCCGACCCCGAAGCCGCGGCGGCTGAAATGCGCGAGATCATGAAGAAATTCTGAGGGCTAAATTATGACAGATAAGGAAATAAAAGTAGAGAATTACAGAAAACTGAATCAGACGGCGCAGAAAGGGCAGGTGGTTTTCACCGGCTCGTCGCTGATGGAGATGTTCCCGATCAACAAGTTGCTGGAAGAGCATGGCGACAGCACCGTTATCTACAATCGCGGCATTGGCGGATTTCTGACCGACGAACTGCTCGCAGTGATCGACGTCTGTGCGATAGATCTTGCGCCGAAGAAGGTTTTCATCAACATCGGCACGAACGATCTGAGTTGGTCGAGCATACCAATAAGTCAGATAATGGATAATTATGATAAGATAGTCAGCAAGATCGAGCAAGAAGTGCCTGATGTTACGATCTATTTTATGGCATATTATCCTGTAAATTACGAAGCTGCGGCGGAAGAGATGAAGGAATGCTTGAAAATTCGCACGAATGAGAAGCTTGCGGCGGCGAACGAAGAGGTCAAAAAGCTCGCCGAGCGGCACGGTCAGCGCTACATCGACATCAACCGCTCGCTTAAAGACGAGCAGGGCAGGCTAAAAGCGGAGTTCACCATCGAGGGTCTGCACATCAACGAGGCGGGCTACCGCGCGATTTACGATGACATTATGAAGTATGTTAAGGAATAAATATGCTTCGAAGTAAAAATCAGTAAACGTTACGCAAAAAAATATCGGACAGGGTTCGCTGAAAGCCCTGTCCGTTTTTGTATCAATTTGCGGCGGCTGCGCCGAGAAGCGCGTCGCGGCGACTTCCGAAAGCCCTAGTTATCACGCCGTGGATAATTCCGACCAGCAGTGCGGCGATTATCGTGCCGACGCCGACGCTGCCCAGCCCATGGATGAGCGCCAGACAAGTAGCGGTCGAAAGCGCGACCATCGTGCAGTCAAAGCCGACTTTTACCTTTGAAAACTCGGTGCCGCTGAGCTTGGAGACCGCCTGCATAGCGCCCTCGCCCGCGAGCGGAACGAGATTTGCCGGCATATACAGGAAAATTCCGACAGCTACAAACACGGTGCTCGCGAGCATCATCGCAAGGCGTATCACGATATTGTCGGTGCTTGGGAGCATGGCGGCAAGATAATTGCAAAATGTAGTGAAATATCCAAATATTACGCCAACAACCACTTGCAGTAGATTTTTGATCTTAAACGCGCGGCGCAGGAGAATTATTTGCAGCAGCACCAGCACAATATGGAAAAGTATGGTCGCTTTACCCATTTCAATGCCCCAAACGCAGGTCAGCGTGTACGGAATGGAGCTTACGGGCGAAACGCCGAGGTTTGATTTTACCGAGAGCGCAATGCCGATGGTCATGATGAACAGCCCGATGAAGTACATGGGCACTCTTACTTTCATAT
>DBEZOM010000033.1:0-3225 GCA_048252855.1 Ruminococcus sp. | reverse complement strand
CGTCGGGCTTTGCTGTTAGTTGGGCGGCTGTGCGGCTGCGGCTTCGCGGTATTTTTCAAGCACCGCGCCTTCGAGCGCCTTTCGCATCTCGCCGTTTATCGGGTGGACAATATCGCGGTAAACGCCGCCCTCGTCAAGCCTGCTGGGCATTGCTACGAAAAATCTGCTGCCGCCCTCTATCACCTTTATATCATGCACGGCGAGCAGCCCATCAAAAGTAACACTCACCACCGCGCGCAGCCTGCCGCTGTAAGCCAGCCGCCGTATCTTCACCTCAGTTATCTCCATATCTCAGCACCTCCATAAAAAAGTTTGACGATTTGCTGAAAATTATGCAAAAAGGTCTTTATTTTTTTCGTCGAATGTAGTATAATAAATATAATAGTATATTCACAAAAATCAGCACATAAAGGAGATAATCGCTATGCTAACGCTAGACGAGCTGAAAACGAAAAAACATCTGCATTTTATAGGTATAGGCGGTTCGGGTATGTACCCCCTCGCCCAGATACTTCATTCGCAGGGCTACTTTATAACCGGCTCTGATAATAACGAGACTGAAACGCTTCAGGCGGTGCGCAATATGGGTATAGAGGTGCACATGGGCCAGCGCGCGGAAAATATCGAGGGCGCAGACCTTATAGTATACACCGCCGCTATCCTGCCCGATAACCCCGAGCTGGTGGCTGCCCGCGCGAGCGGCGCCGAGGTGGTAGAGCGCAGCGAGATGCTGGGGCTCATCACCGCGCTTTTTGATAACGCCGTATGTATCTCGGGCACTCACGGCAAGACTACGGCAAGCTCTATGCTGACCCAGATATTCCTCGAGGAGGGCACTGATATTTCATGCGTTATCGGCGGAAAGCTGCCGTCTATCGGCGGTTCGGGCAGATTTGGCAAGAGCGAGAACATGGTCTGCGAGGCGTGCGAATTTCTCGACCATTTCTTAAAGCTTTACCCCGATACGGCTGTTATACTGAACGTTGACGCCGACCATCTCGATTATTTCGGCACGCTGGAGAACATCATAAAGTCTTTCCGCAAATTCGCCGAAATGGCTACCCGCTGCGTTATCTACAACGGCGACGACGAAAACACCTGCCGCGCGGTAGAGGGCGTGGATAAGCCTAAGATAACTTTCGGCTTCGGCCGCGGCAATGATTACAGCGCCGAGATAATAGGCGTAAAGGGCATGAAGACCTCTTTCAAGCTATACCACAAGGGCGAATATGTGCGCGATATGGCGATATTCGTGCCCGGCAGGCACAACGTGCTCAACGCTTTGGCGGCTGCGGCTGCGGCGCGCAGCGCGGGCGTATCGTATGACGGAATAGAAAAGGGTCTGAACGTTTTCCGCGGCGCGAAAAGGCGCTTTGAGCAGCTTGGCGAAGAGCGCGGCATAACCGTGGTGGACGATTACGCGCACCACCCCACCGAGATAGCCTCTACTCTGCGCGCGGCAAAATCGCTCGATTTCAGAAAAGTATGGGCAGTTTTTCAGCCTTTCACCTACTCGCGCACCGAGATACTGATGGACGAATTCGTTCAGGCGCTGGAGATCGCCGATACCGCTATAATCACGGACATAATGGGCAGCCGCGAGAAGAATACTCACGGTATCTACGCCGAGCAGCTCGCGCAGAAGATACCCGGCGCAGTATGGTTTGAAACAGACCACGAGCTTGTAGATAAGCAGACCGCCGAGCAGAAAGAGTACAATTTCGGGCAGGTCACCGACTACCTGCTTGAGCACGCGCAGGCAGGCGACCTTGTGATAACCATGGGCTGCGGCGACGCTTACAAGGCGGCGAAGATGCTGCTGAAAAAGCTGAAAGATAAGAACTAAACCAACAGGCGGCAGACCGCCGAAAGGGAGATGAGCATATGGAACTTACCGAAAACGAACGCAAGACTTACGAATATGTCCGCGACTGCCTGCAAGGCGAGGGCTATCCCCCCTCGGTACGCGAGATATGCGCATACTGCGGCTTCAAGTCTACCTCTACCGCCCACCGCGCTTTGAAATCGCTGACGGAAAAGGGGCTTATAGAAAAGCAGGATAATCTAAACCGCGCTATACGGCTGGCAGGTTCGCCGACTATGAAAGTGCCGCTGATGGGTACAGTTACCGCGGGCCAGCCGATAACGGCTATACAAGAGATAACGGACTATATAGACTTCAACCCCGCGCGCCATTACGACGAGCAGCTTTTTGCGCTGAAAGTGCGCGGCGACTCTATGATAAACGCGGCGATACTCGACGGCGATATTGTTATAGCCGAGCAGACCCCCGTGGTGGATAACGGCGAGATAGCCGTGGTGCTGGTAGACGGCGACTCGGCCACGGTAAAGCGTTTTTATAAGGAAAACGGCCACTACCGCCTGCAGCCCGAGAACGACTTTATGGAGCCGATAATTACGGATAACGCGGCTATACTCGGCAGAGTGGTAGCGGTAGTAAGATACTTGTGATACATATAGATAAATTTTTGGAAAAGATGAAAGAGAGAACATTATGAGCAACAGATTTTGTACAGGCTGCGGCGCGCCGCTAACGCCTGATATGAAGATATGTCCGCGGTGCGGCAAGGTGGCGGCTGTAAGCGCACGCCCGCGCCCCGCGCAGACCCCTCCGCCCCCGCGCCCTCAGCAGAGAGCGCCCCGACCTCAGCAGCCGGTCAGGAACGTGCGCACTGTTCAGAATAGTCACAACAGTCAGTCACAGGCAAGACGTCCGCAGACAGCGCCTCAGCGCAGACCTGCACCCGCGCCAAGACCATCGCCAACGCCAACGCCATCGCCCGCACCCGCGCCCATGCCCGCACCTGTACCCGAAAGGCAGGAGCGCGCGCCGAAAAAGCGCAGCAAAAAGGCAAGGCTGATATTCCACGCGGCGACGGCGGTCGTAGTGCTGGTGGGACTTTACTTCGCGATATTTTTCGTGCAGATATTCCGCGTGAAAATATCTACTTACGATTTCAAGACGGAGATAAAGCTCGAAAGCTCGAACTACGGGCAGGCTATGGAAAGCTATTTTGAATCGGGGAAATGGAGCGTGAACCCGCTGACGGGCACTTGCACATACACGGGCACTACCAAGCACGGCGACGAATACGAGATAGTATACACCGCGCGGCTGAAAGTAGACGTGAAAAATATCTCGATAAACGGAAAAGACGTGCGCGCCGACAGGATAGAGAGCACGCTGATGGGAATGTTTATCTG
>DBEZOM010000032.1:0-27870 GCA_048252855.1 Ruminococcus sp. | reverse complement strand
GCTTTCCTGCTCTATGTCCTCTTCGCCGACGAAAATGCTTTTAAAGCCGTCCCATAAACTCATTTTATTTACCCCTCCGTAGTATAATTTCTGGCTCCGAAAAGCCCTGTTCCTAGTCTTACCAGGTTTGAGCCGTGTTTTATAGCCAGCTCGTAATCGCCCGACATTCCCATGGAAAGTGTTTCCATGCTGACGTGCGGTATATTTTTCTCTTTCAGCGTGAGGAACAGCTCGTGCATATGCGCGAAAACGCTTTCGTCAGCGCCGCGCGGCGGTATAGCCATCAGGCCTTTTATGCTGATGTTTTTCAGCTCGGCCGCCTGCTCTGCAAGCTCAAGCAATTGCTTTGCGCTGACGCCGCTCTTGCTCTCCTCTTCGCCGATGTTCACTTCAAGAAGCACGTTCATAACTCTGCCGTTTTTAGCGGCAAGGCGGTCGATCTCGGCGGCGAGCTTTAGGCTGTCTACCGACTGTATCATCGTCACCTCGTTGATTATGTACTTCACCTTGTTAGTCTGTAAGTGTCCGATAAATTGTACTTCTGCGGATCTGTCGTAAAAGTCTTTCTTAGAAAGATATTCCTGAACGCGGTTTTCGCCAAGCAGGTCAAAGCCGTTTTTCACCGCAAAATTTATCTTTTCGGGTGCTACCGTTTTCGTTACCGCCATTATCCTTACCGGCTCGCCGGCGCGGTATTTTGCCGCGGTATTTTCAACATTGTAGCGGATCTCCTTTATATTTTCAAGCACCTCGGGAAATGTCTGATCCGCTGCTGCTTTCACTTCGCTGCACATCTTGTTCAGATACCACCTCCAACAAAATCTGGTCATACAGCAGCAGGCAGTCCTCGTCTGAGGTATTGCGCGAGAGCACGAAATCGCTGCCCTCGTAGATCACGTCTATTTTCTTGAACGTGATGTCCTGACCGAGTATGACATAAACGCCTTTCTGATCTCCCTGAAATCTTATGGCAGATCTGGGCACTTTAAGACCTTGATATTCATCAAATATAAGCTGCATCGACTGCACTCTTCTGCCCACAAGCGCCTCGTCGAGGCTGTCGCAAGAGAGCACAACTACCGATCTGCCTTCGCTGTCCGCCTTTTTCACCGACTCAACCGTAACGTTGTAAACGGTGTCGGAGGAATCGAGCGTGAGCTGCAAATTCGCGTCCTGCGCGACGCGGCTGTCGGTGTCGATAACGCCAACTATATAGCAGCTATAGTCAGTAAACATTTTTCCAACGTAGTTCGAGTTGGTGTTGTCCTGCGGAGCTGCCGCCGAATTCACAATATCGTTTATCTCGCTTTCGTCCAGCTTTTCGGCGTTCTGCTTGTTCAGCTTGTCCTCAAAGCCGTCGCAGTAGGATACAAAATAGCCCGTCTGCGGCGCGGTGACCGTGTCCTTCGCCTTGTCAGTCTGGCTTTTCAGCTGTATCTCCTCCTGCTGAAGCTCGGCTATCTTAGAATCGTAGTCTGAAGATATGCCCGATATTATGTTGTAGATATTCATTACCAGCGACATATCGCTTTTTACGCCGCTGAAATTTTCAAACTCGCCCTCGTTTTTGTAAGAGAGGAGCTGTTTGTAATAATCGTCTATCTTACCGCTTATAGATTCGGGCTGAACGTAGTCGGTAGTGCCGGGATTTTGCGCGCGTTTTAGCTGCGCTATCTCCTCTTCTACCTGTTCCAGCCTTCGCGCTGCCGATACCGCCTCTTCCGAGTCGAATATCTGCGCTACGGCGTTTCCCGTAGATACTTTGCTGCCGTCGGAGTAAGAGTAGCTCACCACTCCCCCGCCGCTGTATGTAACGGGTGTTTCGTCGCGCACTATCACGCCCTGAAAATCTATGTCTTCGTTTATGCTGTAAAGCACCGCTTCCTGCGTATCGTGCCTGTCGTTAAGTATGCGGTACGCCTGACTGCCCACCGTTGTCAGCAGCAGCGCGGTTATCAGAAGTATGAGGACCTTGGCGGTAATGTTATTGAATACGCCCGATCTCATAAAGCTTTATCCGCCTTATTCAGCCGACATATCCGCAGGCTCGAGAATGTTTATCTGGCGAGCGGAGCAGATGGTGGATATAGCGTGCTTGTAAACTACGTTCTGCTTGCCCTCACAGTCGAGGATAACTACATAGCTGTCGAAGCCCTTTACCATTCCCTTGAACTGATAGCCGTTCATAAGGAACATTGTTACGGGTATTTTTTCCTTTCTTGCCTGATTAAGAAATACGTCCTGAAGATTTAAGTTTCTGTTCATTTTCATACACTCCTGAAGTTGCGTAAGTTTGTTTTTCTCTATCTGCGGACAAAAAATACGTTGTCTTATTCTTTGCCTTATTCTTTATTATAGCACATTATTTCCGATTTGGCTATACTCTTTTGCACATTTTCAAAAAAAATTTTATATTCTTCTGATTTTTCTGCATAAACCGTGGTAACATTATCCATTCTGCGAAACCACGTCAGTTGGCGCTTGGCGTAGTGGCGCGTTTCAAGCTTTATTTTCTCAACGCAGTCTGCCAGTTCCGCTTCGCCTTTCAGATACGGTATCAGCTCTTTGTAACCTATCGCCTGGTGCGCGGTCGCGGGGTCTGATGTTTCGTAAACGCGGCGCGCTTCTTCAAGCATACCGTTTTCCATCATCTCGTCCACGCGCCTGTCTATCCGTTCGTAAAGCTCCGCCCTGTCGCGAAAACCTATCTGGATAATGCAGGCGTTGTAAGGGCTTCCCTGCCGCAGACTGTTTATCTTCTGCTGGGTGAGGGTCAGCCCCGTCTTTTCGTAGACTTCTATCGCGCGGACGACGCGTACTAAGTTGTTCTCGTGTATCTGCGCCGCCGCGTCGGGGTCGATGGCGTTCAGCCGTTCCCATAGCGCGTGCTTCCCGTGCTCCTGCGCGAAATTTTCCAGCTCTCGCCGAAGCTCGGGGTCAGCGCCCGTATCGTCGAACTGCACGTTTTTCACCAGCGAGCTGATGTAAAGCCCAGTGCCGCCGCAGACTATCGGCAGTTTGCCGCGCGCGTGAATATCGGCTATCGCCGCGCCCGCCGCCTGAACGTAATCCGCCACCGAGAATGATTTTTCGGGCGACAGAAAGTCTACCAAATGGTGCGGAACTCCGCGCATCTCCTCGGGCGTTACCTTAGCGGTTATCACGGAAAGCTCTTTGTATATCTGCATAGAGTCGGCCGAAACTACCTCGCCGTCATAAGCGAGCGCCAAGTCTACGGCCAGTCGCGTTTTGCCCGAAGCGGTCGGGCCGCATATCACCAAAAGCGGTATTTTTTCGGGCAAATCGTTCATCTCCTTAAAATCAAACTATCCTCTTGAACTGCTTTTCTATGTCGCGCTTCGGCATGGTTATCATAACGGGTCTGCCGTGCGGGCAGTAGCGTATGTCGCAGTCTACTATCGAGTCCACCAGCTTTTGCAGCTCTTGTATGCTCGAATCGTCGTGCGCCTTTATCGCCGCTTTGCACGCCATAGTGTGGTAAAGGTCGTCGTAAAGCTCGGGAGCGGGGTCGCGCTCGTTCATTAGCAGCTTGTGCGCTATCTCAGTAACGATGTCCGTAGGGTTCTCGTCGCGCAGAAGCATCGGCAGACCCAGCACCGCCACGGTAGGCGCAACGTCAGGCTCTATTATAAAGCCCAGCTTCGCCGCCTTATCGGTGTTCGCCGCCAGCGCGTCGTACTCGTCGTATGAGAGCATGACCATTATCGGCTCCAGCAGCGTTTGCGAAGAAAGGTTGCGGCTGTCGCTCTTGATGTTCTCGAAAATGTAGCGCTCGTGCGCGGCGTGCTTATCTATCAGCAGCATCTCATCTCCGCGCTGGGCGACTATGTATGTCTTGAAAAGTTCGCCGACCACCACGGGCTTTTTCTCAGGCTCGGGCAGCTCTTCGGCGGGCTGCGGAACGTCGTAGCGCTTCTCGAAATCAGAAGTTTTTACGAACATGAAGTCCTCTGAAAGTCCGCTGCTTTCGGCCTCGGTATCCTCGCCGTAATTCTGCGGCAGGTCGGTATCCTTAGGCTCGATGTCAGCAATATCGGCGGCTTCATCCTGCTCGGTATCTTCGGCAGGCTTAGGCTCGGGCTGAACTTTCGCCGCAGTTTCTCCCGCGCCGGAAGCGTTGTAATTTTCACAAAGCTGAAAAAACGCGTCGTCGTCATACGGATTTTTATTATCCTCCGCTTTTTCCGTGGGCGCTTCCTCGGGCGCGGCGGGCGGCAGTTCACCGCTCCAAAGCGGCTTTTGCGCATTATCCTGCGGCGCGGGGCTTTCCAGCGAGCTTAAAAACAGATCGTCGGTGTGCTCCTGCGCGGGCTTTTCAGCCTTCTCCACACGCTCGGTGCGCGGCGGAGCGAAAGCCATCTGTACAGCCTTGCTTTCCTCAGGCTCTACATACAGCTTTTCGGGGTCGAAATTGCGCCGCTTTTCAAAGGTCATGCGGGTGGGTATGTCCTTTTCAGTAAGCGCCTGCTTCACCGCGAAATACACGGCGTTGTAAACAAAGCGGTTGTCGGAAAAACGTATCTCCGTCTTGGCGGGGTGCACGTTTACGTCTATCATGTCGGGGTCGATATGTATATTCAGCACGCAGGCGGGAAATTTGCCGACCATTATGCTGTTTCGGTACGCTTCCTCCAGCGCCTGCGAGCAGACTTCGGAGCGTATGTATCTGTCATTTACATAAAATATTTGGAACTTGCGGTTGTTTTTAGAAGTCAGCGGCTTGGAAACAAATCCGCTCACGCTCACGCCCTCGGAAGCATAGTCCGCTTCGAGCATACTCTTCGCAAACTCTCTGCCGAACACGGAGTACACGGCGGTGTATAGCTTGCCGTCGCCCGCGGTCACGAATACCTGCGCGTTGTCCTTGATGAGCTTTACCGAGATCTCGGGGTGAGAAACGGCAAGCTTGCCCATTAGGTCTTGTATGCGGTTGGCTTCGGTGGCGTCCTTTTTGAGGAATTTCAGCCGCGCGGGAACGTTGTAGAAAAGGTCGCGCACGATAACGCTCGTGCCGTCGGGACAGCCCGCAGCTTCATATTCCCGCTGCTCGCCGCCGCTTATAACATAGCGTGTGCCTAGCTGAGAATCGTGCGTTTTGGTGAGCACCTCGGTCTTTGACACCGCGCATATCGAAGCGAGCGCTTCGCCGCGGAAGCCCAGAGTGCTGATCTTTTCGAGGTCGGCTTTCTCGGCGACCTTGCTGGTAGCGTGGCGCAGAAATGCCGTCGGCACTTGGTCAAAAGGTATTCCGCTGCCGTTATCGGTAACGCGCATAAATGTCCTGCCGCCGTTTTTTATCTCGACGGTGACGGAAGTAGCGCCCGCATCAACGGCGTTTTCCAGCAGCTCTTTTATCACCGAAGCGGGTCGGTCGATAACTTCTCCCGCCGCTATCAGCTCGTAAACTTCTTTTTTCAGCAGACTTATAGCCGCCATTTTTTCCTCCGTTCCTAAACGCCGCTATCGGCGCTGATAAAGGCGAGTCAGCTCGCCTTAGATATACTTTTGCAGATCTTTTACGAAGCTGCGCAGCTCCTGCTCGTTCATTTCGTCGGCGCTGGTCTCTTTCAGCTTCGAGCGTATCACCGTATCGCCTATCGCCTCGAATGAGATCTGGTCGGCTTCGGCGGCAGCGGCGGCGAGGCGCGTTTTCTTATCCTCGCTCTCCATCTCGCCCAGCAGCGTTTTCGCGCGGGTGATTATCTTTTGCGGCAGGCCCGCCAGCTTGGCTACTTCTATACCGAAGCTGTCGTCGGCGCCGCCCTCTACTATCTTGCGCAGGAATTTTATATCGTCGCCCCTGCGCTTTACGGCTATCGAGTAATTTTTCACGCCGCTCATGCCCGCTTCAAGGTCTATAAGCTCGTGGTAATGCGTTGCGAAAAGCGTCTTGCAGCCCAGTCCGCGCGAATTGCATATGTACTCGCAGACCGCCCGCGCTATGCTTATGCCGTCGTAGGTGGAAGTACCTCTGCCCACCTCGTCGAGTATAACAAGGCTCTGCTTTGTGGCGTGCTTTACTATATCCGCCACCTCGCTCATCTCTACCATGAACGTTGACTGACCGCTGGTGAGGTCGTCGGAAGCGCCTATTCGCGTGAATATCTGGTCTACTACCGAGATCTTGGCGTAGTCGGCGGGCACGAAAGAGCCTATCTGCGCCATGAGCGTTATCAGCGCGGTCTGCCGCATATACGTCGATTTACCCGACATATTCGGGCCTGTTATTATCACCATTCTGTTGTCGGTGAGGTCTAGGTAAGTGTCGTTCGGCACGAATACCTCGTCGCTCTGCATAAGCTCTACTACGGGGTGTCTGCCGTTTTTGATGTCTATTATGCCGTCTATCGCAATGTCTGGCTTTGTGTAATTATTGGCAACGGCGATGTTCGCGAACGAGCAGAGCACGTCTGCCGCCGCTATCGAAGCCGCGGTGTCCTGCACCAGCTCCAGCCGCGCCGCCACGGCTTTGCGTATCTCAGAGAATATCTCAGTCTCCAGCGTTACTATCTTCTCGTTAGCGCCGAGGATCGTGTTCTCAGCTATTTTCAGTTCTTCGGTGATAAAGCGCTCGCAGTTTTTCAGCGTTTGGCGCTTTACATAATTATCGGGCACAAGGTCGTAGTTCGAGCGGGTGACCTCTATGTAATATCCGAAAACGCGGTTGTAGCCGATCTTCAGATTTTTTATGCCCGTCTTTTCGCGCTCGCGCTTTTCTATGTCCTCGATTATATCCTTGCCGCCGGTAATGATATTTCGCAGACCGTCCAGCTCTTCGTTATAGCCCTCGCGGATAACTCCGCCGTCTTTGAGCACGGCGGGCGGGTCGTCCACCAGCGCATTTTCTATCAGATTTGAGATAGGCTCTAGGGTAGACATTTTGCGGTTAAGCTTGTCCACCAATTTAGCGGGCACTTCCGCCAGCATTTTTTTGAGGTCGGGCAGTTTCAGCGCCGTCAGCGAGAGCGATTTCAGGTCGCGCGGGGTGGCGGTCTGATACATTACGCGGGTCATAAGGCGCTCTATATCGTATATGCCCGAGAGCTGCTCGGTTATCTCGCCCAGCAGCACGGGGTCGTTCACAAATGCCTCTACCGCGTCGAGCCTTTCGATTATCGCGGCGGGGTTTATGAGCGGCTGCTCGAGGTATTTTTTCATAAGGCGCTTGCCCATAGATGTTTTGGTCTTATCGAGCACCCAAAGCAGCGAGCCTTTTTTCTCCTTAGTGCGCAGCGTTTCTGTAAGCTCCAGATTTCTGCGCGCGGTAAAGCCTATCGTCATGGCGGGGTCGCCGTCGTTTTTGATAAGCGTTGTAAAGCGCTTTACCAGCGCAAGCTGCGTGGAATGGATATAGGCGAAAAGCCCGCAGAGGGCGTATGCGCCTACCGAGAGGGGGTTGACCTCCAACTCGTCGAAAGAATCTGCCGAAAACTGCGAAAGCGCTTCGTCAGCGTGTATATCGGGCAGAAAGTCGTTTTCGTCCAGAAGCTGCACGGTGGTCTTTAGCGTTTTTCTAACGAACGTGCTCACGTCTTTCAGCGTCAGAAAGCCCTCGTTTATAAGCATTTCAGAGGGCATATAGCGCGAAAGCTCGCTTATTGAGCGGTCGGTCATCTGCTTGCCCGAAAAGCTGTAAAGTCTGGCCTCGCCCGTTGAAACGTCGGCAAAGCAGAGCGCGCACTCGTCCGCTCTTGCGTAAAACGAGCAGATATAGTTGTTCGCGCCCTCGTCAAGCAGCTCGCCGTCGGTGATAGTGCCGGGGGTCAGCACCTTTACCACCTCGCGCTTTACTAAGCCCTTCGCCTTAGCGGGGTCTTCGGTCTGCTCGCACACGGCTACCATGAAATTTTTATCCACCAGCTTTTTGATATAAACATCGGCGGCGTGGTGGGGTATCCCGCACATAGGTGCGCGCTCGGGCAGACCGCAGTCTTTGCCCGTAAGCACAAGCTGCAATTCGCGCGATACGGTAATGGCGTCATCGAAAAACATCTCGTAAAAATCGCCAATGCGGTAAAGCACTATATGCTTAGGATATTGTTTTTTTACAGCCATGTACTGCTGCATACCCGGTGAAAGCTTGCTTTCGTCGATCTCCTGCATACTAAACGTCACGCTCCGTATCTATCGGTATCAGTGGCAGCCGCCGCAGCTTGCGCAGCTTCCGCTGCAGTGAGGGGGCTCTTCGGGGCAGGTCATGGGGTCTTCGCCGTTAGCCGCGCAAGTGATGATATAGTTCACGCTCTGGAGCAGCTTGTCGAGATCCTCTTTAGCGGAATTGAACTCTACCATTGCGGGCATAGCCATTATCTCGTCATAAAGCTCTCTGATATTCTTATCCAGCTCGGTCATCTTTTCAGCGTCCTTATCGGGCTTCGACATTTCTACATTGAGCTGCTGGCGAAGCATATTGAATTCGCCGATCTTGTTCTGTATAGCGGTATCGGTATCGCTCTTCTGAGCAGCCTCGTTGTATCTGGTGTATCTTTCGTCCTGCTGGATAGCTGCGCCGAGCGCTCTTGCCTGTTCGATGATAGTCATAATAAAAAACTCCTTAAAAATTATTTTCAGTTTAGATTTATTTTAGCCGATAAGCTCGCCTTTCAGCGCCCAGTTCATGGCGTCTGTAATTGCGACATCGGCAAAATTGCCTATTAGCTCTTCACCGCCGCGGAAGTTCACGATTATATTCTCGTCATTTTTGCCCATGAGCATACCCTCTTCCTTGCCTTTTCCATCGACAAGCACGCGGCATTTTTTTCCTATAAAGCGCGAGAGCCATTCTTCCGAAACTTCGCGCTGCTCTAAAAGCAGTTCGCGCAGCCACAAGCCCTTTTGCTTATCCGAGATATTGTCGGGCATCTCCGCAGCCTTTGTGCCGCTGCGGCGCGAGTATACGAACGAGTATATATTGTCAAACTTTACCTTTTTGACAAACTCTTTCGTTTCGCAAAATTCCTCGTAGCTCTCGCCCGGAAAGCCCACTATCAGGTCGGTAGAGAATGAGAAATCCGGCTTTTTGCCGCGCGCGTAGTCCACTATCTTCATGTAGTCGGCAGCGGTGTAGCGCCTGTTCATCTCTTTGAGCACTCTGTCGCAGCCCGATTGCAGGGCTAGGTGCAGGTGCTTGCAGACCTTATCACATTCGAGTATCGCGTCGATGAGATCATTGCCCGCGTCCTTAGGGTGGCTGCTCATGAAGCGCAGGCGGAAGTCGCCCTCTATCTCGTTGAGCTTGCGCAGCAGCGCGGGAAAGCCGTAGCTGTAAGAATTTACGTTCTGCCCCAGCAGCATTATCTCCTTATAGCCCTCGCCGACGAGCTTTTTCACCTCGTCGTAAACAGCCTGCGGAGTGCGGCTGCGCTCTCTTCCGCGGACGTAGGGCACTATGCAGTAGGTGCAGAAATTATTGCAGCCGTACATTATCGGCACGAATGCTGAGAATTTGTTTTCGCGAAGCTGATAAAAGTCCTCGTCGATCTCGGAAGCGTTTTCCTCGATATTGAAAACGCGCTTTTTCTCTTTCAGCACCTCGGCGAGCATTTCGTAAAGCTTTGAGAAAGCGAACGTACCGAAAACGAGGTCTACCTGCCTGTAAGTAGACTTTATGTGGTCGGCAGCCTTTTTCTCCTGCGCCATACAGCCGCAGATACCGATGATAGTTTCTGGGTGCTGTTCTTTGAAATGCTTCAGCCCGCCGATAACGCCGTATACTTTGTCCTCAGCGTTTTCGCGGACGGCGCAGGTATTGAAGATTATCAGCGCGGCGCGGTCATATATCTCGGTAAAGCCGTAGCCCGCGAGGGTAAGCGCGCCTTTCAGCTTTTCACCGTCGCTCACATTCTGCTGACAGCCGAAAGAATGAAGGTAGCAAAGCGGCGCGTGGCCGTTTTTCTGCTTATACTCCGCCGTATATTCTCTTAGATATTGCAAGGCGGTACTTTTATCGGCAAAGCCTGCGGGTGCAAACGTCATAGGGTATCCTCTTTCCGCGCAAAGCGCTATAATACATTCCTACTAATTATACTACATTTATCGCAGATTGTCAAGTTTTGCGGTCAATAAAAAAGAGGCGCTAAAAACGCCTCTCATAGTTTTGTTATCAGCCCCAGTATTCTGTCCAGATGTTGAAATATCCCCAGGGGATCTTGTAGGAATACGCTACCTTGTAGCTGTTGGGGCGGTAGCTGGTGTTGCACCAGTAGTAAACACCGTCGTCGTGCTTTATACCGCTTACAGTGACCTTATCGTAGACCGCACCGTATACAGCCTTCTTTACCTTATCGGTAACTCTGCCGTATGTAGCGCCGTCGTAAGCAAGACCTGCGTCGCTCATGAAGCCGCCGCTGCGGTAGATGATGTCCTGAATAGAGCTGTATCTTCTGTAATAGGGTGCCCAAAGCGAATCGTTAAGATACTTAGCAGCCTCATACTGATTTACAACACAGTCGGAAACGTAAACTATGGGAGCGTCCCACATAGAGTCGTTTATGCCGCCTACTTCGTGGTAAACTATGCGGCACATTGCCTTCCAGCCCGCTCTGTCATAGTCGATCCTTGCGGTATTGATCTTCTGCACCTTAGAGCACTTGCCGGTCTTGTAGCCCGAAGCCTTAGCTCTTACCTTGAAAGCGTAGCTCCAGTTTCTTTTCAGACCTGTAACGGTGAAAGATGTAGCGCCGGTGGTAGTTCCCATAAGCGTCCACTTTGTGCCGTAAGTGCCGTCTTTCTGCTTAGTCTTCATGTAAACTTCGTACTTCTGCGCGTTGTCTACAGCGTTCCAGTTTACGGTGATGGCGCTGGTCTGACGGTTATAGGGATGGGTAGCGTCGCTGTACTTGGTCTCTCTTATCAGCTTTACCTGATCGAGCTGGGGTTTTTCGGCAACTGCGCCCGCGACCTTTACGTCTGCGGACTGTACCGCAACTGCGTCGTCTGCCGACTGTACCGCCGCGGTATCGTTATCAGCGTAAGCGTCGTAGTTTTCGGTGTACTCATCAGCGGAAACAGCGCCTGCGAGAGAAACTGCGAGTGCCATAGCGGATACAGCCGAAACTATTTTAGCGAAAACTTTTTTAGTAAATGAAATTTCTGTCTTTGAATTTGTCATGATACGGATCTTTGCGCTTTCGGGGTGAGCCAAAAGCGTGATCTTTACACACCCTTTCGTTGGTTTTTTACGTTTTGAAAACAAGTCCCAAAAAACGTATAGAACAATTTATTCGGTTTTGTCACGATTTATTCTCGAATTGTAACCAACCGGCTCAAAAGTTACAAGTTGATTACAAATCACTACGTTATTGTAACACGTTTTTCCCAAAATGTCAAGGCAAAGCCCAAAATTTTGGTTACCATGCACAATTGGCTCAAAGATTTTTGTTTTTTTTGTGCACCATAAACGGAAAAGTGTGAACATTTATCGCATATTTCATAAATCTGATTTGTACGGCATATAGTTAAAACAAGCGGTAAAAGGCGCGTTTTGAGCATATATTTGAGCGGAAAAATGCGCTTTTGTTACCGTAAAAAACATTGGCGGAAAGCGGTTTTTACGCCGCAAAAATGCCAGAAAGAGGTAACAAAAATGAACCCATACTACCCCGAAGGAAAGCTTTTTCAAACGCGCCGAAACAGAGATATTTTAAATTCCGAGAGCCTGCTGCGCGAGGCGTATGAACAGCGCACGATACTCGAAGCGACGGCGATACTCTGCGACGCTGCGCACGACCTGATAGTCGATATACCGAATGCCCGCGGCGTTATCCCACGCGAGGAGGGGGCGCTCGGTATAGCCGAGGGCACTACGCGCGACATCGCTATATTATCAAAAGTCAACCGTCCCGTTTGCTTCATTATAGAGGGAATTTCCCGCGGCGAGGACGGTGCGCCGCTCTACACGCTTTCCCGCCGCGCCGCGCAGGAGGAGTGCATGGCGAACTACATCTCGCGCCTTACCCGCGGCGACATTATCCCCGCGCGGGTGACCCACCTCGAGCCGTTCGGCGCTTTCGTTGACATCGGCTGCGGCGTGCCCTCGATGATACCTATCGACATGATCTCGGTCTCGCGAATATCCCACCCCGCCGACCGTTTTTACAACGGGCAGGACATTTTCGCTGTGGTAAAAGATATACAGGAAGGCAGGATATTCCTCTCGCACAAAGAGCTGCTGGGCACTTGGGAGGAGAACTGCGCGGCTTTCCACACGGGCGAAACGGTCGCGGGGATAGTGCGCTCGGTAGAAAGCTACGGCATTTTCATCGAGCTTGCGCCGAACCTCGCGGGGCTTGCCGAGCCGAAGGAAAACGTGTACGCGGGGCAGTCGGCGATAGTGAATATCAAGGCGATGATACCCGAAAAAATGAAGATAAAGCTAGGCATAGTGGACATACTAAGCTCGCCGCCGACGGCGCGGAAGCTGCGGTATTTTCTCAGCGCGGGCAACCTGCGAAGCTGGGAATATTCGCCCGAAAACTGCCGCAAGCAGATAATCTCAACATTCGCATAAGTACAAATATATGTACAATTATAATTATCAGTACATATTTTAGTACAGTAAAAAAGCGCACTTACCGTTGCTCGGCAGGTGCGCTTGAGTTGTTTATATTCACTTTTTTATCTTGCTCCAGTAGGCTTTTGCCGCCTGCTCGTTCTTGTTTTCGCCGAAATTGTAGTAAACGCGGTCTTTCAGAGCGTCGGGCAGATATTGCTGTTTTACCCAGTGGTTAGGATAATCGTGCGGATACAGATAATGCTGACCCTTGACCTTTGCTTCCGCTCCGTCGAAATGCTTGTTTTGCAATTGGCGCGGAAAATCGAGCGCTCCGCAGGTCTTTAGATCCTGCAAAGCGGCGTCGATGGCGGCTTCGGCGCTGTTTGATTTCGGCGCGGTCGCGAGGAGTATCACCGCTTCGGCGAGGGGTATGCGCGCTTCGGGCAAGCCTAGCTGCATAGCGCTGTCAACGCAGGATTTCACTATGCTCGCCGCCTGCGGGTAGGCAAGTCCAATATCCTCGCTCGCGATGACGAGCAAACGGCGCGAGAGCGAGATAATATCGCCCGCTTCGATAAGGCGCGCGGCGTAGTGCAGTGCAGCGTTTTCGTCCGAACCGCGGATAGACTTTTGCAGCGCCGAGAGAATATCGTAATGCTGGTCGCCGCCGCGGTCGTAACGCATATTGCTGCGCTGAGTGAGCGCCGCCGCGTTTTCCAGCGAAACCGAGATAGTCTGCCCGTCGTTATCGGCGGAGAGCACGCAAAGCTCTACGGTATTTATCGACTTTCGCACATCGCCGCCGCAGCCGCTCGCGATATGTTCGCAAACGCCGTCTTCCAAAGCAAGCTTCAAGCCCCACTCGTCCGCCAGAAAATTAAAAGCGCGCTGAATAGCGGGCACGGCTTCCTGCGGGGTGACGGGCTTGAATTCAAAGACGGTAGAGCGGCTGATTATCGCGTTATAGACGTAAAAATACGGGTTTTCGGTGGTGGAGGAGATGAGCGTAATGCTGCCGTCCTCAATGTATTCGAGCAGCGACTGCTGCTGTTTTTTGTTGAGGTACTGTATCTCATCGAGGTAGAGAAGCACGCCGCTGCACCCGAAGATAGAGTGCGAATCGGCTATCACCTGCTTGATGTCAGCGGTGGAGGCGGAAGTGCCGTTGAGCTTGTGCAGCATCATGTTTGTATTTTCGGCGATTATCCGCGCAACGGTGGTCTTGCCCACGCCCGAAGGGCCGTAGAATATCATATTCGGTATCCTGCCGCCGTCGATTATCTTCCTCAGCGGTCTGCCCTCGGCAAGCAGGTCGCGCTGACCCACTACTTCGTCCAGCGTTTTCGGGCGTATTCTTTCGGCAAGCGGTGCTGCCATAAGTGCTCAGTCCTTTCAAATATACATTATAAATAGTATAGCATATTTCCGCGGCAATTGCAAGGGCGAACGGCGCGCGGCGGAAAAGCATACTATATAAACGGGGGTGCTGACGTGAACGCCTGCGAGATCACGGCCGCCGTCACCGCGCTCGCCAACGCGATAGCCTGCCGCATGAACGATGAAGAACTTGCCCTGCTGGGCGCTGTGCTCACTCAGCTGGGCGATACTCTCGAGACCATATCGGCGGGGCGCGCCATGCAGGCGAAATGCTGCGGCGATGTCGGCAAATAAGCAAACGCTTCGGGTATTAGAAACCGAAGCGTTTTTTGCGTTGATAAGTTACTTTCTGTTTTTCGGGATAAGATAGCCCGCGGCGTCAATGCCCGTATTTTCCTGCGGGGCAGGCTCTTCCGAAGTATCGGGGGTATCTTCCTCAGCGCCGTCAATATCGTCTGCATCGTCAAGCGAAGCGCCGTTTTCGAGAAAGTCGGCGTAATCTTCCGATACTTCCTCAATGATACCGCGAAGCTGCTCTACGCCCTCTAGCGTTACCGCCGAGAAAGGCACGCAGGTGATGTCCTCGAAGTAGGGTATCTCTTCGGCGAAAGCCGCCATTCGCGCTTCCCTCTCGCGCTTGTTCAGCTTGTCCGCCTTGGTGAATACTATTATAAAAGGCAGCTCTCTTTCGATAAGGAAATTTATCATTTGCAGATCGTCTTTGCTGGGGGCGTGGCGCATATCTATAAGCTGTATCACAAGCTCGAGATCGCGGCGGTCGTCCTCCAGATAGCCGCCTATAAGGTTGCTCCAGCCGCGTTTTTCGCCCTTAGAGACCTTTGCGTAGCCGTAGCCGGGCAGGTCTACAAGGTAGATATTATCGAGCGTGAAGAAGTTGATCGTGACCGTTTTGCCTGGCACCGAGCTTACTCGCGCGATGGATTTGCGGTTCAGCAGCTTATTTATCAGCGTGGATTTTCCCACATTCGACCTGCCCGAGAAGCATATTTCGGCGCGGTCTGAGGGCGGCATTTGCGAAAGCTTGCCGAAAGATGTGAGAAATTCAGCCTTAGAAAAATTCATGTTTACGCCCTCCCTGTTTCGGCGGCTTCGGTCGGCTCGGCAGGTTCGGTGTGCTCAGAGCGCTTGGCGCGGGGCTTTCTTTTCTTGGGCTTTTCGTCAGCGCCGCTCTTTTCGCCCGCCATCAGCGCTACTGCGAGCACATCCTCGATCTTATCGGCGAGAACGAACTGCACCTCTTCGCGAACTTTTTCGTCAACGTCGTCGAGGTCGCCCTTATTGCCCTGCGGGATAATCACCGTCTGCATACCAGCTTTGTACGCCGCCATGGTTTTTTCGCGCAGACCGCCTATCGGCAGAACCTTGCCAGTAAGGGTTATCTCGCCCGTCATCGCGACGTCAGAGCGGACTTTTATACCGCTGAGCGCGGAGACCAGCGCGGTTATCATCGTAACGCCTGCCGAAGGGCCGTCCTTAGGAACAGCGCCCTCGGGAGCGTGGATATGTATATCCTTTTTCTCGTAAAAATCAGCGTCGTAGCCGTAAGCCTTTGCAAGGCGGCGGGCGTTGCTGACAGCCAGCGTTGCCGACTCTTTCATAACGTCGCCGAGCGAACCTGTAAGCGTTACCTTGCCCTTGCCATCGAGAATGAGGGCTTCAACGGGCAGGATAACTCCGCCAACGCTTGTCCACGCAAGGCCGTTTACGCAGCCGACCGCGGGCTTTTTGGAGAAATAATCGTCGGTAAATTTCTTGTGACCGAGGTACTCCTCGATATTGGCAGCCTTTATGCTGACCTTTTTCTCGCCCGTAACGAGCTTTTTGGCAGACTTGCGGCAGAGCGAACCGATCTCGCGCTCAAGGGTACGCACGCCCGCCTCGCGGGTATAGCTGTCGATCAGCGAGTAGATAGCGCTGTCGGCAAGGCGAAGCTGCGAAGCCTTTATGCCGTGCTTTTTGAGCTGTTTCGGCAGCAGGTGCTCTTTCGCTATGTGGAACTTTTCCTCGCGCGTATAGCTGGAAAGCTCTATCAGCTCCATTCTGTCGAGCAGCGGGGCGGATATTGCAGAGGTATTGTTCGCCGTGGTGATGAAAAGCACGTTGCTGAGGTCGAACGGTATCTCGGTATAGTGGTCGCGGAACTGGCTGTTCTGCTCAGAATCGAGCACCTCGAGCATTGCGGACGATGGGTCGCCGCGGAAATCGTTCGCCATCTTATCTATCTCGTCGAGCAGCATTACGGGGTTGGAAGTTCCCGCCTGCTTCAGCGCCATGATTATCCTGCCGGGCATTGCGCCGAGGTAGGTCTTTCTATGGCCGCGAATATCGCTTTCATCGCGCACGCCACCGAGCGAAACGCGCACGAATTTTCTGCCGAGTGCGCGGGCGATGGACTTCGCCACGCTGGTCTTGCCGACTCCCGGAGGGCCGGAAAGGCAGATTATCTGTCCCTTGACATCGGGCGTAAGCTCGCGAACGGCTATATTTTCAAGAATCCTATCCTTGACTTTGCGGATACCGTAGTGGTCTTCGTCGAGAATTTTCGCCGCGGAATCTATATCGGTAACGTCCTCGGTAGTGGTATCCCAAGGCAGCGAAAGGCATATATCGAGGTAAGAGCGCAGCAGAGCCGCCTCCTGCGAATAGGAGGGCGTTTTGGTAAGGCGCTCGATCTCCTCCGCAAGGCGCGCGCGGGCGTCGTCGGAGATATTGTGAACAGCGGCGAGCTTTTCGCGGTAAGCGGCGCACTCCTCGCTGTCCGACTGGTAATCGTCGTCCTCGCCGAGCTCTTCTTTCAGCACGCGTATCTGCTCGCGGATATAGTAATCGCGCTGACCCTGATTTATCGACTCATGCACCTTAGCGTGCACCTGCGCCTCAAGACGTACAATATCAGCCTCGGAAGCGAGCACCTCGGCAAGCTTCATCAGCTTTTCGCCGCACGAGGGCAGCTCGTGAAGCTCCTGACGGTTAACTGGCGAGATATTCGGCAGCTGCACGAGCGTTTCGTAAAGCTCATACGGATCTCTTATCGAGAAAACAGCGCGGTCTTCGTCGGAAACGGGCTTGTTCATAGCGTCGAGCAGTTCGCCGAAGCTGTCGAGGACTTCGTGCATTATTGCCTGTATCTGGTGCTCGTCGAGGGAATCTTCCTCATAATCGAGTACGCGTCGGGCTGTTGCGGAAAATCCTGCTCCTGCGGCGGAAAACTCCTCCAGCTCAGCGCGTGCGCAGCCGATAAGATAGCAGCGGTACACGTTGCCATTAGTTTCCACAACCTGCTTCACATAGGCGATAGTGCCCACATGGCAGAGGTCGGCGGCGGTAGGCTTTTCCTCCAGCGAGTCTTTCTGCATAGTCAAAAAGACGTAGCCGTCGTTTTTAAGAGCGCGCTTTACCGAATAAACGGTCCTGCGGCGCGCGACATCTATATTAGTTTCCTCGCCTGGCAGCACCACCACGTCCCTAGCGGGAATGCAGGGAAGCTCAAAGCTTTCGCCAAGCGGAAAATTTTTATCAAATTCGTTGTAATCAAACTCCTGTTTCATGTTTACACCTCTCAGCATTTATTTTGCCGAAGCCCGCAGATGAGCGAGCGGTCAGTTTTTAAGTCGGTAATAATATAATACCACATTTTCTGTAATATTTCAAGCAGCAGGAAAAAATTTATAGAACAAAAAGGTATCCGCATTATATCGGATACCTTTGTTAGCTAAAATAAATTTATAGCGCAAATTAGTCTGCAACGTAAGGCAGCAGAGCAAGGTGACGCGCTCTCTTGATAGCCGAAGTAAGCTCTCTCTGGTGGTAAGCGCAAGTACCGGTAACTCTGCGAGGAAGGATCTTTCCTCTTTCGGTCATGCACTTTCTGAGCTTAGCAATATCCTTATAATCGATCTTTTCAGCTCTGTCTACGCAGAACATACAAACCTTCTTGCGGCCTCTCTTCATAGGTCTTGAATTTCTTTCCATGTCAATCCTCCTAACCGGAAATACCAATAAATTTAATGCAACAATTTGTCAGAAAGGAACGCCATCGTCGCTGAATACCTCGAAGTCCTGAATATCGCCGATATTCATGGGATCATCGGGCTGGGGTCTGCCGCTCTGATAATTATTCTGCTGCGGCGCAGGCTGCTGCTGATAAGAACCCTGATAGCTGTTATTCTGCTGGTAAGAGGGCTGCTGCTGATAACCGCCCTGGTATCCGCCCTGCTGCTTAGGCTCGCCCGTAAACGAAGCTTCGTCTACATAGACCTCGGTAACGTAATGTTTAGTACCGTTTTTATCATCATAGGTGCGGGTACGGAGATTTCCGACTACGGCGATCATTCTGCCTTTGCCGAAATAGCGGTTAATAAACTCTGCCTGCTGGCGCCATGCTACGCAGGTGATGAAATCAGCCTGACGCTCTTCGCCCTGGCGGACAAAGCTGCGGTCTACCGCGATAGTGAATGTGAGCACGGAAACGCCGCTCGGAGTAGTTTTAAGCTCCAGATCGCGTGTGATCCTGCCCATGAGAATAACTTTATTCAGCATGATCTATCTTCCTTTCTCGGCCCTCTGCGCTCGGCGCAAAGAGCAGGTCTTTTCCTAAATGTTACCGACTTACTGTACAGTAACGAGGAAACGCAGAACGCCGTCGGTGATACCGAGTACACGCTCGAGCTCAGCAGGGAAAGAAGTTACGGAAGTAAAGTTCCAGAGAACGTAGTTACCCTCTGCCTCGTAGTTGATCTCGTAAGCAAGCTTTCTCTTGCCCCAGTCGTTCATAGTAACGTCAGTTGCATTTGCCTTGATAAGTTCATCGAACTTTTCGGTAAGAGCCTTAACGTTCTCTTCGCCGCTCTTAGAGCTGAATACTACTACTGCTTCGTACTTTTCATTGATCTTCGCCATTTTAAATGACACCTCCTTGTGGATATTAAGCCCGCGTTTGCGAGCAAGGGTCAGCGGAAAACCGCCGGCTGCACATAAAGACAGCAATATTATTATAACAAAACCGCGCCGGCTTGTCAAGAGCGGGCGCGGCGGTATTCGTAAATTTTTTGTTAATTCAGAACAATATCGTAAGCACTATCATAAAAATCAGGCTGACAGCCACGGCTGCCGTCGCCGCGATTATCACCTTAGCCCACGACGTTCCGCCCGACTGCGCTATTTTTGCGCGAATTTCCGTCTCCGAGAGGTCGGTCTGCGAGCGGATATTCTGAATGTCGTCCCGTGCTTGTTTGTAGTACCAGTAATTGGCGTACAGGCAGGCGAAAATGCCCATGAGCGTCGCGACTATTTGAGCAGCGTTGCAGATGTTGAGGAACACCTGCGACTTGATATTGAAGGGCATATTGAAGAATACCATGCCCATCGCGCCCGACTGACCGTAAAGTATCAGCGTCGGAATAGCCGTCAGGAACCATAGTAGCATGAATAAAATTCCTTTTTTGTACATTTTACGGTAAAAGAAATAATACTGCGGGAAGAAAAGCGCCGCGATATTCATCGAAGTTTTCGAGCCCGTCTTGGCGAATTTCACGAAGTTTGCGATCATCGAGAGCGAGCGTCTGCCCGCGTAATCGAAGAAATCGCCCAAACGTATTCCGTCTATATCTGACTCTTCGGTAAGCTTTACGGGCTGGGCGGGTATGCCGAAATTGAAGCCGTTCGGGAAGCCCTGCTGATCTTGCTGACCCTGCTGACCCTGCGCGTCGGAGTTCGGCTGGCTGTAATTGAAGAATCCGTTTTGGTTCGGCTGCTGTTCGGACTGATCCGGCTGGTCTGGCTGAGGCTGCGTGCCGTTAAAGGGACGCGCATCGTTCCTGCCCTGCGCGAGCGGCATTCCGCACTCTACGCAAAACATCGTGCCGGGGTCGTTTTCGGTTCCGCAGCGTATGCAGCGTATCGGTTCGCCGTGAGAGGCGGCTTCGAGCCTTTCGTTTTCCATCTTTTCGCTCCAGCTCATGCCGATCTCATGCAGCTCGTGGTTCACGCACTCGCCTGTTTTGTCCCAGCAGGCGCGGTGGTAAGGCGTGCCGCAGTCGGGGCAGACGACTATGTCGTCGCCGTCTTTGAACATTTCGCCGCAGACCGAGCATTTTGCGCCAATATATTTTGTCATCTTTACTTTCCTTTCCACGCGGAAGTTCGCCGACCGCGCACATTTACTTAGCTTTATTATACCACATTTTTTCGCGAATGTGAACCCCTTTTTACAAATTTTTCGCCGCAGCAGTCTGAAATTATGGTATCAGACAGATGACAGATTTGTGTTAAGAGGAAAAATGTGCCTTAGGTATACCTTATAAATAGGCTAATTTTCGGGCGGCAAGATCCTCATCGTTACACCGCTGAAAGCGCTCTTGCCGAGGTAGTCGGAAATGAGGGCGCTGTACTCCTCCGCCGCGACCTTTCCGCCGCAGCCGAGCAATTCGTAGACCACGCTTCCCTCCTGCACGTTCATGCCCATCGGGAAAAGTCCGCCGCGCAGGTAAAAATCACGGCGCTTTATGCTTTCGTCGTAATTATCGGCGGCGGGGTCTAGGCGCTCTATCGCGAGGAAAAAGCGTCTGCCGACGTAATGTTTACGGGCAAGCCTCAAAGCGCGAGTGCCCAGCCCCATACCGCGAAATTCCTTTTTGACTGCAAAATAGAAAACATAGGAGAGATCGGCATGATTTACAACGTACATAAGCCCCGCAAATCTGCCGTCGGCATAGATGCCCCAGTTATCGACGTTCGCACTGCGGGCTTTTTTTGCGATAAAAAGCCACGGCGCACGCTCCTCAAGCGGAAAAGCTTCAAAATACAGCGCCGCCGCACGGGCGTTATCCGCAATACCGCGAATTTTCTTCATTTTCATAGCACGCACCAGCTTTCAAATTTTAATAATAATTGTATCACAAGCGCGGCGGTATGTCAAGCAAAAGGCAAATTTCGCGGCAAACTTTGGGTAAAATTCAGAAAAACTTTACAAACATAGCGGGATAGTATGATATAATATAAGTTGGTTTATTACGAATTTTGCAAAAATCACGCGAAAGGACGAAAAAATATGAGCGAAAAAAAAGTACACAATTACGATGGGCTGAGTTTCACCACCCGCGCTATCCACGTCGGCAACGAGCCTGACCCCGGCACGGGCGCTATCGAGCCTGCTATCAACATGGCGAACAGCTTCCTGCTGCCCTACGACCCCTCTACCATGAACTGGTCGGCTTCCGAGGACAAGATCTACACCCGCAACGGCGGCGTGAACCAGGGTCTTCTGGAGAAAAAGATCGCTAACCTCGAGGGCGGCGAGGACTGCGTAGTTCTGGCGAGCGGCGTTGCGGCGCTTTCCGCGCTTTTCTTCACCAAGCTGAAAAAGGGCGACCACGTTATCTTCTCCACCGTTACATATATTGCCACCTACCGCATTTTCAACGAGCTTTGGACTGAAAAGTGGGGTATTGAGACCTCGATAGTTGACTGCACCGACCTCGAAAAGGTAAAGGCAGCAATTAGGCCGAACACCAAGCTTATCCATTTTGAGACCCCCGGCAACCCGACCCTCTGCATCTGCGACATCGAGGGCATCGTAAAGCTGGCGCACGAGCACGGTATTCTCGTTTCGGCGGACAATACATTCTCTTCACCCTACAACACCCGTCCGCTGGAGTACGGCGTTGACTTTGTTGTGGAAAGCCTTACCAAATACATCAACGGCCATGGCGACTCGATGGGCGGCGCGATAATCGGCAACCACGAGGACATGGACAAGATACGCTATCAGGCGCAGGTAAATATTGGCGGCGTTATCAGCCCGTTCAACGCATGGCTCATCATGCGCGGCGCGGTAACTTTCCCGCTGAGAATGCAGGTGCACAATGACAACGCGCTCGCCATCGCCGAGTGGCTCGAGAAGCAGCCTTGCGTAAGCTTCGTTGCGTACCCCGGTCTGAAGAGCCACAAGGGTCACGAGCTTGCAGTTAAGCAGATGAAGAACGGCTTCGGCGGAGTGCTTTCTTTCGGTCTGAAGGGCGAGCACGACCTGTACAACAGAGTCGTTACTCATCTTAATATTTTCACATCGTCAGTATCGCTGGGCCACGACGCCAGCCTTATCGTATTCCTCGGCGAGGACGACGAGAGAATGTACCTCTATCCGCAGGAATTCCACGGCGGATTCTACCGCGTTGCTATCGGCATCGAGGACAAGAAAGACCTCATCGACGACCTCCGTCAGGCGTTCAAGGCAGAGGGTCTGGAGACAGTAGACTAAGTTCATATTCTTATATAAAAGCAATAACCGCAGTTTTCATCGACTGCGGTTATTTTTATGATTTAATTTAATTATACGATTTATCGGACTTGGTGCAATTTAGATTAACTGTACTTAAATTTGTACTAGTATGCAGTTAAGCTTGTAATTGTACGAATATTTGTACTAAAGCATTAGCAAATTATCTGTACGAAAATCTGTACACTTTACTTGCAGAGCCAGATGTGCGAGGAATAAGGTGCAAGCTCGCTGCCGCCGCCGAAATCGTGAGTTTCGCCTGTAACGAGGTCTTCGGCAAGTCCGTAGCCTGCGTCGAAATGCGCGGTGAACGGCTGATCGTCGGCATTTATCGCAACGAACACGCGCTGACCCTCAAAATCGCGCTGGAGAACGCACTGCTTGTTGGTAAGAACAGGTATCTTGATGTCGCCGTAGCAAAGCGCCTTGGTTTCGCGGTGAGCCTTTGCAAGCGCGGCGATGTGCGCGGTAAGTTCGTTGCTCTCGGGCTTATCGAATGAGGGGCGAAGCGCGGGGTCGCCGTCCTTTTTCTCAGCTTTCGCGCCCCACTCGCTGCCGTAGTAAACGCAGGGGATTCCGGGCATTCCGAAGAGCAGCGTGTAGATTAGCGGCAGGTGGCGCGGGTTGGTGAGAATGCTCGCAACGCGGGTAACATCGTGGTTATCGGCGAAGCAGAGCAGGTGCATTCCGCGGTACTGGCACCAATTTTCAGGGCCGAAGCGGTTTTTTAGCGAGTGGCAGATCTCAAACATATTCATCGAATTGAAGCTGGAGTACAGACCCTTGTAGCACTCATAATTGGTAGCAGAATGCAGCATTTCAGGATTTACCCAGCGCGAGTAATCGCCGTGAAGCAACTCGCCGACAAGGAAAAAGTCCTCTTTAAGGCTGTCGGTGAACGAGCGCAGACGCTTGAGGAAGTCGAAATCGAGGCAGTACGCAACGTCCAGACGAATACCATCTATCCCAAATTCCTCTATCCAGCCCTTAACGGCGTTCAGAATATGGTCGGCAACCGCGGGATTGCGCAGGTTTAGCTTGACAAGGTCGTAATGACCCTCCCAGCCCTCGTACCACAAACCGTCGTTGTAGTTGCTGTTGCCGTCGAAATTGATGTTGAACCAATCCTTATAGGGCGAGTCCCAGCGCTTTTCGACAACGTCGCGGAACTGCGGGAAGCCCCTGCCGACGTGGTTGAAAACGCCGTCGAGCACGACCTTAATGCCCTGCTCGTGCAGTGCGTCGCAGACCTTTTTGAAGTCCTCGTTCGTGCCGAGTCGGCAGTCGATCTTCGAGTAATCGCGGGTGTTGTAGCCGTGCGTGTCCGATTCAAAAACGGGCGAAAAGTACACCGCGTTGCAGCCGAGCTCCTTTATATGGTCAACCCAGTCGAGCACTTTCAAGATGCGGTGCTCCTGCACGCCGTCGTTTTCAAAAGGCGCTCCGCAAAATCCGAGCGGATATATCTGGTAAAATACGGCTTCATAGCCCCAATTTGTATTGTTGTTTCCCATTGTGATCATTCCCTTCGTGGTCTTGGCGGCGAAACTTTTTGCAGACTGCGAAAACTTTTCGTCACCTTAACTATTATAGCACACTTTTGCTTTAGATACAATTATCAAATCTGTACTTAATTTTCTCAACAGTTTTGTTTAATATGTACAATTCAACTTAGTGCAACGTCCAGCGACATCATCAGCACGAAGCCGACTGCGAAAAATACCGTGCCGATATTTGAGTGCGGCTTTTTGGACATTTCGGGAATAAGCTCCTCGACGACGACGTAGATCATCGCGCCAGCCGCAAAGCTGAGAAGATACGGTAAAACAGGCAATATCAGAGCGGCAAGCAGCACCGTTATCACCGCGCCGATCGGCTCGACTATACCCGAGAGCACCCCGCAGACGAACGCTTTTGGCTTGCTCATGCCCTCCGCGCGAAGCGGCATCGAGATTATCGCGCCCTCGGGAAAATTTTGTATCGCGATGCCGAGTGAAAGTGCGAGCGCCCCCGCCGAGCTTATCGCGACGTTGTCCGCCGCCAGCCCCGCGTACACCACGCCGACCGCCATGCCCTCGGGGATATTGTGCAGCGTGACGGCGAGAACGAGCATCGTCGTGCGCTTTAGGCGGCTGCGTTTGCCCTCCGGCTCAGTGGAATTCATGTGCAGGTGTGGTACGATGTGGTCGAGAGCCAGCAGGAAAAGTATGCCAAGCGAGAAACCGACCGCCGCGGGGATAAACGCCAACCTGCCCATGCCGCTTTCCTGCTCCATCGCGGGGATAAGCAGACTCCAGACCGAAGCGGCCGTCATCACGCCCGCCGCGAAGCCCGTCAGCGCGCGCTGAACGCCGAAATGCAGCGTTTTGCGCATGAAAAACACGCACGCCGCGCCGAGCGATGTGCCGAGAAACGGTATGAGAATGCCGCGAAATATTTCAAAATTCATGTAAATACCTTTCTGTCTTGTAGGTTTGCATATGCTAACTCGCTTATATCATAACATATTGCAGGTTATTTGTCAATGCAGATATTTACACGGCATATAAAAAAATAGCAGATACACCGCTTTTGTGCAATATGTCTGCTACTATGATATAAAATTACAGCGATTTTCCAAGCTCGTAAGCCTGCTTCTCGTAATCAGTTTTGGCAAGCGCGTCAACATCCATACAATCCACGCCGACGACAATACCCTTATCCTGCCATTCTAGGAAATTTAACATACCTTTGTAAGAAGCTATCGCGCCCTGCGCCGACTCATCGGTGTCGTCAGCCATCGTGAGCATCAGCACGGCAGATTTATTCTTGTGCAGGCGTGCGTCGTTGGCGTAAAAACGGTCGATCACCGTGCGGATCTGGGAACACATACCATAATAATAGATCGGCGAGGCGAACGCAACAACGTCTGCGCCAAAAAGCATCGGGTTCAGCTCCTCCATATCGTCCTTGAAAACGCAGCCCTCGCCCGTTTTGTTGCAATGGTCGCAGGCGATGCAGGGGTGAACGGACTTGAACGCCGCGTCAAATCGACAGACCTCGTGACCCGCCTCCTCAGCGCCCTTGATGAAGCTCTGAACGAGGTGTGCAGATGTGCCATTTTTGTGTGGACTTCCCGTAATAACTAAAACTTTCATGTAAATATTCTCCTTTTTATAGTACCATGACCAGTGTGCCGGCTGCTATAAGTATACAGCCAATTACTGATTTAACAGTAAATTCCTCATGTAAGAAGATGAACGCGAGCACGAGCGTGATGACAACGCTGAGTTTATCTATCGGCACGACTTTTGAAACGCTGCCGAGCTGGATAGCCTTGTAATAACAGAGCCACGAAGCGCCCGTCGCCAGGCCCGAAAGCACGAGGAACAGCCAGCTTTTCCTGCCAATTTCCGAGATTCCGCCCTGAGAATGGGTAATAAGCACCATCAGCCACGCCATGACGACCACCACAACGGTGCGTATCGCCGTCGCGAGATTTGAATTAACGCCGTCGATTCCAACCTTTGCGAGTATCGAGGTCAGCGCCGCGAATATAGCTGACAGTAATGCGTATACAAACCACATAATTACATCTCCGCTAGAAATAGTTTGTGCTGACGGCGAGCCGCTATGCACTTATAATAGTATAGCACCGCAAATGCGAAATGTCAAGCGTTGCATATGTGTACAAAAAAGCGGACTGTTGCGATGTACATCAGTCCGCTAAAAGCTTTTTTTATTCAGTTCGCCTTTTCAAAAACCAGAATTTTCTGCGCAAAAATCTTCATGATCGGTATCCACGTCACGAGTTTGTACGCTGGGCTGAGCGTCCACATTCCGCGCAGGATATTGTCGTCCTTCACGCGGCGAAAACCTCTTCCCGCCTCGCCGAGGTCGTCGAAGCTGTTCGCACCCCACTTAAATTTCGCGCCAGTTGCCTGAATCGAGCGCTCTAGGCTCTCTTTTTTGACAAATTTTGGGCACAAGCATTCCATCATAACGGTCGCGTTGTCGAAATTGTCGCGAATTATCGCGAGCATATCGCGCACCTGCTCGGCAGTGAGGTACATCGAAAGCCCCTCGATGATGAAGAGCATTTTGCCGCGCTTCTCGATCATTTGCGCCCACGCGGGGTCGTATGCCGAGCAAGCCACGGTCGATACCCTGCCCGATTCGTGGTAGACCGAGTCGCGAACTTCGATGGTTTCGGGCAAGTCCAAATTGTACCAAGTTATCCTGCCATTGTCCATGCGGTAAAAGCGCGTGTCCAGTCCGCAGGCGATGTTCACGACCGTGCAGTCGGGATTTTTCGCGATAAAGTCGCCGACCAGCTCATCAAAAACGACCGTTCTCGCAACAACTCCGCCGCTCATCGCCGCGTCATTCTCCGCCTTGCTGAAATCATAGTCAAGTTTGGCAACTATTTCCTCAGCCTTTGCGTCGTGAAATTTATGTTTCGGATTTTTGCTGTACATCGCCCGAGCGTAAAAGCTCTGAAGCATGGTTTCCGCCGCGCCGTTGAGCACAGGCTTGATCTTTTCACTCATGAGAATACCTCCACTATTACCTTTTATATTAAATCTTTCCGATAAGTACCACGATTCCCGCGATTATCAGCGAGATGATGAAGTACATTATCGTGCCGAGAGTTCGTCTTTTCAGCATGAAGCTGATGGGCTTTGCGAACGACATATCTTCCATGCCCTTTATTCTCCACGTTTTGCTATTTCTGACCCAAAGCTCGTCGATAACAAGATCAGCAAACCCACATCAATTTAAGTTAGTTTAGGCTAACTATAATCCGCCAAAAATCCTTGAAAATCAACAATAATATTATATCACATTTTTTCAAGACAGTCAAGTATAAAAAATGCAGCCATGAGCAGGCTGCATTCGGGCAGATATATCTGACAAAGATGTTTATATATTTTTTGATATATTGGTATATCACGATTTGCCTTTTGACCAATTTTTAATATATTCAGCATATATCAAAAGTCTCAAGATCATTAGGTATATATAGCTCGCCCTTAAAATATTCTCTGCCCTCGTTTTGATAAAGCTCTTTTCGCTTATCGAGATTTTTGTCCTCGGTGTGATAAAGTATCAGATTTTTCACATTAAACTCCTGAGCAAGTTTGCATGCGTCTTTAACTGTTGAATGATGTTTTTCATACGGATGAAATATATCCGCCTGACTATCGAGGCAGAAAGCTTCATGAAGCAGCCATGTGCTGTTTTCAGCATATCGTTTTTCGCAGGGATTATACGGTTCATCGCCGCAGCAGGTCAATTTTTCACCATTTCCTAGCTCCATACAAAAGCCAAACTGCTTAGCCTTTATTGACTGAATATCAAAAAACGTCACCTTTTTATTCAGTATTTCCTTAGTTTCTCCGTCTTGAACAGTTACAAGATGAAGTCTTTTTCCTATGTAAGCAGTTTCTTTTTTCTGGAGAAGCTTTTCAGCAAGCTCATGAAGCAGCATTATCACCTCGTCGTGAGCATATATTGTCGCCTCGCCCTCATATTCGCCCCGCGACATACACTGACATATCATGCGTATCATCCATATCACGCCCGTAATATGGTCAAGATGTTTATGTGTAACAAATATGCTTCTTATATCTTTCCAATTTATGCCCGCGTGCTTTAGTTGACGTAATACAGCGCTTCCTCCGCCGCCGTCTATCATAAAATA
>DBEZOM010000031.1:0-7589 GCA_048252855.1 Ruminococcus sp. | reverse complement strand
CAGATACAGCAGGGGGTCATCTCTATAGCGTGTCTGGCGCTGATAGTTTTCGTTTTCTCATGGCTCATAAATACCGCGGTTACCGGCAGAAAACACGGTCTGCTGCCCGCTTCGGCAAGCAAAAGCTCTTCCTCGCAGGCTGAGGTCACCATGAAGAAAAAGAATACCTCCTCCGCAGATTCAAGCTCGGCGGCTGAGAGCAAGGCTGATACCTCCTCGCAGGATAGCTCTTCGGCGGACGAGAGCGCGGCTGTTTACGACGGCGCTGCTATGAAAGACGATTTCTCCGACGCTTGCTTCATCGGCGACTCGCGCACGCTGGGTCTTGGGCTGAACTGCGATAAGGCAAAGGCTGACTTCTACGCCTCGCAGGGTCTTAACATCAGCTCGGCGCTCACCGATCAGGTAATAGAGCTGCAAAACGGCAACATGGGCACGGTGCTCGAAGCCGTTGCGCAGAGAGAGTACAAGCGCATATTCGTTATGTTCGGCATAAACGAGCTCGGCTGGCCCTACCCCGAAAACTTCGTTGAAAAGTACGAAGAGCTCATCGAGGGCATAAAGGCGGCTCAGCCGAACGCTTCGATATACGTTCAGTCGATACTGCCCGTGGCGGCTTCAGCTGTAAATAACGACGCTGTTTTCACCAACGAGAATATCGACGCTTTCAACGCTTATGTTGAGCAGGCGGCGAACGAAACGGGCGTTAATTACCTCGATATAAACGGCTATTTCAAGGACGAAAGCGGTATGCTGCCCGAGGACGCGGCGGCTGACGGAATACACTTCGTAAGAGCCTACTGCCTTGAGTGGATAGACCTGCTGGCATATCTCGTTCCCCAGCCCGCTAACGGCTAAGTCAACAAACAAACGCATATAACGCATATAGAGAAAGGAAAAGTATCATGAAATTCAGAAAAAGTATCTGCATACTCGCGGCTGCTGTAATGGCGGCTTCAATGCTTACCGCCTGCGGCGGCGACGATAAGGAGAGCGGCAGCAAGAGCGCTGATTCCGCGGCGGCCGTACAGGCTGACCCCGCTGCTTCCGCTGAGGACGTTGCGGCTAATCTGCGCAGCGGCATAACCTACGTCGACGACCTCAACACCATCTCGGCCGATATGATAGAAAAGCTTTACGGCATTTCGGCGGACAAGTATTCCAGCGCCGCAGTTTACGTCGGCGGAGTTTCTACCGCTGAGGAGATCGCCTGCTTCGACGCAGTTGACGAAACCGCCGCTTCCGACATTCTCGCCGCCTGCGAAAAGCGTATTGAAGATCTCAAAACGCAGGTAGAGAGCTATAATCCCGACGAGCTGCCGAAGCTCAATACGCCCGTTCTGCTCACTAAAGGCAACAGCGTTTATATGTGCCTGAGCAACGATAACGACAAGGCGGAAGAGATAATCGGCTGATAAAATTTAAGCCTTAAAACGCACGCGCGCCCGCTATGGCAGTTTACGCGTGCGTATTTATGTATAGGAGTATAGGAGAAACTCAAATATGGTATTTTCTAGTATGGTATTTCTCTTCGCCTTTCTCCCCGCCGTGCTGGCGCTGTACTTCATAGCGCCGAAAAAGCTGAAAAACACCGTGCTTTTTGTAACGAGCCTGTTTTTCTACGCGTGGGGAGAGCCGAAGTATATACTGCTGATGCTCGCTTCGATAACGGCGGCTTACGTCACGGGAATTTTCGCCGATAAGCAGAAATACGGCAAGAGCAAGGCTTTCGCCGCAACCCTCGCGGCGGTGGTCTGGAACATCGGTCTGCTCGCGATATTCAAGTATTCCGACTTTTTCGTTACCAACGTAAACTCGCTCTTCGGCGCGCAGATAAAGCTGCCGGGGCTGGCGCTGCCGATAGGCATTTCATTTTACAGCTTCCAGTCGCTTTCTTACGTTATCGACGTTTACCGCGGCGAGGTAAAGCCGCAGAAGAATTTCATCACGCTGGGCACATACGTCGCGCTCTTCCCGCAGCTTGTCGCAGGCCCTATCGTGCGGTACATCGACATCGAGAAACAGCTCAGCGAGCGCAGCTTTTCGGCAGACCAGTTCGCGGCGGGCGTAAAGCGCTTTGCCGTAGGTCTTGCGAAAAAGGCGCTGCTGGCGAACAACATCTACGCGCTTTTTAACGAGATAGCGGCGGCGGACAGCTCGCAGCTAAGCGTTGCGGCGGCTTGGATGAGCGCGCTGGCTTACACTTTCCAGATCTATTTCGACTTCTCGGGCTACTCGGATATGGCGATAGGCCTCGGCAAAATGTTCGGCTTCGACTTCCTCGAAAACTTCAATTACCCGTATATCTCAAAGTCGATAACCGAGTTTTGGCGGCGCTGGCATATGTCGCTCTCGGGCTGGTTCCGCGACTACGTTTATATCCCGCTGGGCGGCAACCGCAAAGGCAGGGTGCGCCAGTGCGTTAATATCATGATAGTTTGGTGCTTGACGGGCTTTTGGCACGGCGCCAACTGGAACTTTATCCTTTGGGGACTGTATTTCGGCGTGCTGCTGCTGATAGAAAAGCTGCTGCTGAAAAAGGTGCTCGATAAGCTGCCCGCGGCGGTGAGCCATATCTACGCCCTGCTGCTGATAGTTATAGGCTGGGGAATTTTCGCATATGAAGATACCGCGCAGCTAACGGCTAATTTCAAGAATATGTTCGGCTTCGGCGGACTTCCGCTCTGGAGCGCGCAGACGGGTATGTGGCTGATGCAGTACCTGCCGCTCATCGCGGTGCTGGTGCTCGGCTCTACGCCCGTGATAAAGCAGCTTGGCGCTTACCTCAACGAAAAGTGCCCGCGTGTGTATCAGCTCGCCCTAGAGCCTGTAAGCGTGGCGGCTATGCTGATAGCTTCCACCGCGTACCTGGCTTCCGGCTCGTTTAATCCGTTTCTGTATTTCAGATTTTAAGCAGGGAGGAGTTTTAAGCTATGAAAAATAAAGAAAACAAGCGCTCAAAAGCTTCCTGCATACTGCTCTCGGCAATATTCATCGGCTACGTCGCGGCGTACACGCTGGGAACTTTTCTCATAAAAGACCGCGATTTTTCCGAGATGGAGAACCGCACGCTTGCGCAGAAGCCCGAGCTTACCGCCGAAAAAGTTTTTTCCGGCGAGTTTGAGAGCGGTTTTGAAAGCTATATGTCTGACCAAATATTTGTAAAAGACGCCATGATGTCGCTAAAGACCTGCTGCGATTATTTCTCGGGCAAGACTTATCAGAACGGCGTTTACTTTGGAAAAGACGGCTATATGCTCCAGCGGTACACGCAAAACACCGCGCAGGTGGAGAAAAATATCTCGTATATCAATGCTTTTGCCGATAAGCTGGGCAAGCCCGTTGACTTTATCCTGGCGCCGAACGCCATCGACCTCAACGCCGATAAGCTGCCCGCAGGCGCTGTTACCGATAGTCAGGACGACACCATCGCGCTGGTGCAGAGCAAGCTTTCGCAAAACGTTACGCTTTTCAGCGCCCGCGATACGCTCGCTGACCTGCAAAAGCAGGGCGTTCAAGCCTACTACCGCACCGACCACCACTGGACTTCCTCGGCGGCGCGCGCGGTCTGCGACGCTTGGCTGAACACCATCGGCTACGCGGGTACGGGCGATGAATACGAGTACCGCGCAGTGCCCGATTTTTACGGCACGCTCTACTCGAAAGCCCCCGCCTCGTTCGTAAAGCCCGATACCTTCGGCTACTTCGCGAACAAGTCGGCGAAATATACCGTGAAATATGAGAAAGAAAACAAATTCGCCTACGATATTACAGATACAAGCTATCTTACCAAAAAGGACAAGTACGCTTCCTACCTAGGCGGCAATTTCGCCCAGCTCAAGATAACTTCCGACTCGGCGGAGCGCAGCAAGGAGAAAATATTGGTGCTCAAGGATTCCTACGCCAACTCGATGGTGCAGTATCTCGCCGACAAATTCGACGAGGTATACATGGTAGATCTGCGCTACTCGCACTTCGACGCGGTGAGCGAGATGGTCGAGAAGTACGGCATAGACCGCGTTCTGCTCGTCTACAACGTCGATTTCATCAACGAGGACACCAATTTCATTTGGCTGGAGTAATTCTGACGGACGAATTTTGAACAAAATAACGCAAATTTATCCCCCGTGCGGCGGTTTTTCAGACCTGCGCGGGGGATCTTTTTGCGCGTTTTTATGCAGATTTGCAGTTTGGAAAATATTTCACGCGTCGCGCCGCCCGCAAATTTCGTTTACCCTGCCGATTGACATTTTGTGCAATGCAAAGTATGATTAAAGTTGGGGAAAGCCCCGTTTCAGACTGCATTTCGCGCGGTACGGCTTAGCCGCGCTGACAGAAAAGCAGGGAGATGAATATACTGATAATGACAAAATTCGGCAGAAAGGCGGGCGGAAAATGCTTATGCCAAGCGAAGTCATAATAGCGCTGCTGAGCCTTTGCGGTACGTTTCTCGGCACATTTTCGGGAATACGGCTGATGAGCTACCGCATAGAGCAGCTTGAAAAGCGCGTGAATGAGTACAACAACACAAAGCTGAGAATGTACGAAACTGAGAAAAAACAGGCAATAGATGAGAACCGCCTCGCCGTGTGCGAGCGCAGGCTCGATACTCTTGAGCACGATAAGGAGTGTGAACATTGAAACAGAAATTAGCAAAACTGGTAGACGTGAAGTCGCTGGTAACGCTCGCGCTGACGGGCGTTTTCTGCGCGCTGGCATGGCGCGGCACGGTTTCGGCGGCGCAGTTCGTCACGATATTCACCACGGTGATCGCCTTCTATTTCGGCACGCAGCACACAAAATCGCAGAGAGGGGAGGTCGAGAGCGATGAAAAAGGGAATTGACATTTCGCATTATCAAGGCTCGCCCAACTTCGCGAAAGTGCGCGGCGCGGTCGATTTCGTGATAATGCAGATAGGCTACGGGCGGTACGCGGGGCAGATAGACAAGACGTTCGCGCGCAATTACAGCGAGTGCAAGAAGCACGGCATACCCTGCGGCGGGTACTGGTTCAGCTACGCGACAACCGCCGACGAGGCGCGGCAGGAGGCTAAGTGCTGTATCGCCGCCATCAAAGGAAAACAATTCGAGTACCCGATTTATTTCGACGTCGAGGGCAAGTCGCTGGTCGGCAAAACGGGCGTGTCCGCGATGTGCAAGGCGTTCTGCGAGGAGCTCGAAAAGGCGGGCTATTTTGCGGGTATCTACATGAGCCGCAGCCCCGCGCAGACCATGCTGACGAGCGAGGTCGCGAAGCGTTATGCGCTCTGGCTCGCGGAGTACGGCGGCAAACTCAACTGGTCGGGCGATGTCGGAATGTGGCAGTACACGGACGGCGGCGCGCTCGCGGGCATCGGCTCGGCGGTGGATTGCAACTACTGTTATGTGGATTATCCCGCGAAGATAAAGGCGGCGGGGCTGAACGGCTTCACCACTCCGAAAGCCCTGAAAACGCTGGACACTGAGGGCTTCAAACGCGGCGACAGGGGCGTGGGAGTGTACGCTTACAAGCAGCTCCTGCGGCTCGCTTGTGCGGCGCTCGGCGTGTCTGAGAATCTCGCGGACGACGGCGGCTTCGGCGGGGGCACGGAAGCGGCTACCAATGCGGTACTGGCTAAATATGGGTACAAACAAAACGGCATTGCGGGCGAAAAACTGATGAAGAGATTGGCGAAAACGGTCAATAAATCAATGTAAAAAAACGGCAGAGCGCAAAAACTCTGCCGTAATTTTTATCCCTTGCAGGCAAGCTTGACTATCAGCTCGGCGGCAAGCTCCATCGACTCGGCGCAGACGTACTCGTAAACGCCGTGGTAATTGTGCCCGCCCGTGAAAAGATTAGGGCAGGGCAGTCCGCGGAACGAGAGGTTCGCGCCGTCCGTGCCGCCGCGTATCGGCTGTATTTTCGGCTGTACGCCCAGCTCTTTCATGCACTCCGCCGCGTTTTCGATGAGGAACATATTCTGCGGCTCTATTTTCTCGCGCATATTGTAATATGTGTCAGAAATTCCTATCTTTACTCTGCCCTCGCCGTACTTCGCGTTCAGCAGGTCGGCGGTGCGGCGCATAAGCTCTTTGCGCGACTCGAATTTCGCGCGGTCGTGGTCGCGGATAAGGTATTTCAGCTCGGCGCGCGAGGTGTCGCCCGAAATGCTCAGCAGGTGGAAAAAACCCTCGTAGCCCTCGGTGTGCTCGGGCTTTTCGGCGGCGGGCAGTAGCATTTCGTACTCGGCGGCGAGCTGCGCGGCGTTGACCATCTTGCCCTTAGCCTCGCCCGTGTGCACGTTCAGACCGGTTATCGTGATGTGCGCGGAGGCGGCGTTGAAATTTTCAAACTCCAGCTCGCCCAATCCGCCGCCATCAACCGTGTAAGCCGCGTCCGCGCCGAAACGCGCTATGTCGAACCTGTCGATACCGCCGCCGATCTCTTCATCAGGCGTGAAAGCTATGCATATCTCGCCGTGCGGCAGGTCGCTCGTCAGCAGGCGCTGAGCCGCCGTCATTATCTCGGCAACGCCTGCCTTGTCGTCCGCGCCGAGCAGGGTAGTGCCGTCGGTGACTATCAGCGTTTTGCCGCGGTAAGCCGTCAGCTCGGGAAACTGCGCAGGCGAAAGGGTAATGTTTTTTTCGGCGTTCAGCAGAATATCTCCGCCATCGTAATTTTCAACGAACCGCGCTTTCACCCCGCTTCCCGAAGCTTCGGGCGAGGTATCCATGTGCGCGATGAAGCCGAGCCTGCGCGCCGACTTTCCGCCGTCGGCAGCGGGTATCTTCGCATAAACAAAGCAGTCGCGCTCGTTGAAATAAACGTCCGCCGCGCCCATCTCGCGCAGCTCGTCGTAAAGCATACGCGCCAAATTTTTCTGCTTTTCGGTGCTGGGAAAAGTTTCGCTCTCCTCGCTTGACTGCGTGTCCACCGCGATGTAGCGCAGGAATTTTTCTATAACGTCTGTCATAATTATCCACCCTTTAGTTAAGATCTTTTCTGAAATAGATAACGTCCGCCATCGGATTATCGTAGTATGCGGGACATTCCTCAAAGCCCGCCTTTTTATAAAGGTGTATCGCGGCTTTGAGCGGGGCGATGGTGTCGAGCACCATTTCGCTGTACCCTGCGTCGCGGGCGTGTTCGGTAATGGCGGCTATCAGCTTTTCGCCGAGCGCCATGCCGCGGCTTTCGGGCGTGACGTACAGCCGCTTCATCTCACAGCGCTGCGCCGTATGGCGCTTGTATGCCACCATGCCGAGCACTTTGCCGTTTTCCACCGCCGCCAGCAGTTCGCCGTTCGGCGGGGAGTATTTGTGCGCGGGGTCGCTAAGCTCGTCGTCTATATCTTGAAAACTGAGGTCGCGCCCCAGCCGCTCGGCATACTCGGCGATAAGCGCCTTTATCTGCTCGATGTACGGTATTCCGTCGGTAATTTTCATTATCATCACTTCCAAATTTCATACTATTATAATGATACCACAAGTCGGCCGCCGTATCAACCCCGAAAATAAGTCAGAAGTTGATTTTTTCTCTTGACATTTACAACAAAAAGTAGTATAATAAAAAGACGAATTGACTTTTGGCTGTACTGGCGCACCAT
>DBEZOM010000030.1:0-2709 GCA_048252855.1 Ruminococcus sp. | reverse complement strand
AAATTTGATAGATACACTTGCAAAAAAGATAAAATCGTGATATAATATAAGTGTAGTATGATTTATAAAGGGGTAGGACAATGGCAAGACGTTACAACAGCGCAGATTCTAAGAGGAGGATACTCTCGGCTTGCGTACAGCTCTTCATAAAGCAGGGTTACCACGACACAACAGTTGCTGAGATACTGAAGCAGGCTGACGTTTCGAGCAGCACTTTTCAGAACATCTTCCACGCCAAAGAGGGCGTACTGATGGATCTGCTGGAATTTATGTATAAAAACCAATTCGCTTCGGCAAGAACGGTATCGGGCGAGGGGGCTTCCCCGCTGAAAGTTTACGCGCTGGAAACGGCGATACAGCTGACCATTACCGAGCTGAACGAGAACATTCGCGACATTTATGTAGAGATATACTCGAAGCCCGACACGGCGGAGTACGTTTATCAGCACACGGCGGACGAGCTTTACGGCATATTCGGCAAGTATATGCCCGAGAACACGGTGAGCGATTTCTACGAGCTGGACATAGGCTCGGCGGGAATAATGCGCGCTTACATGGCGCGTCCCTGCGACAAATACTTCACGCTGGAGAAAAAGCTGCGCAGGTTCATCACCATGAGCCTAAACGCCTACGACGTGCCCGACGAAGAGATCGCCGAAACGATAAGCTACATCGAGTCACTGGACATACGGGCGATAGCGACGAACGTTATGCAGGAGCTTTTCCGCTCTCTGGCTATGAAATTCGAGTTCTCGCCCGAAGCTAAGGCAAACTAAAAATGCAAGATCCCGCTGAGAACGCTCGGCGGGATTTTTTTGCGCAAAAAAGACCGACTGTGCGGCAGGCGTACAGTCGGTCGGAATTATGCTAATAAGAAATTATTCAGCCGCGGAGCTGGAGTCGAGGTCGGTAACAGCCTCTTCTTCTGCGTCTGCATCGGCATCGGGAGTTTCATTAGGTGTGAACTCCTCGCCGTCATTCTCTACGATAAGAGTGCCATCGGCGTCAACGTAGCCCTCGGTAGTGTACTCGCTGCCCTCGCCGCTAACGGTAACGGAGTAGGAGTCGCCTGCCATAGCGCTGATCTTGACATCGGGATCGTCGTTTACGCTGAGCTTAACAACGGAAGCGAGCGACTTAACGGTGCAGGTGGATTCATCGAGGTGGAGCGAAGCGGAAAGCTCGCTGTCGTCCTTATTGACAAGAACGTAATCGCCCTCGGGGAGATATATAAGCTTGGAAGCAAGGTCTATATCAGCGGTCTGAGCCTCAAAGATCTCATCGGTATAAGACTCGAAAGCGCCATCCTTTACAGCTGCGCAGAGCACGCCGTTAGAATTATAGATCTCGGCATTCTGAGCGTCGAGCGAGAGGGTGGAATACTTCGACTTATGAGCGCGATGTTTCCAAACATTATAAAATGTGCTCTGAGTAACGTAGGTTAGCTGACCGCCGTCGGAAGAGCGAATAACGCCGTAGTCTCCCCAATCGCGAATGCCCGAACTAAAGCTGAAGCCTGTAAAATGACCATTGCGCGAATAGATGTCGATATAGCTCTTTTTATCCGGCCAGTTGCAGTCGTAGCAGTAAACTCTGTATGTGCTGCCTATCTTCTTAACGTCATAAGCAACGATAGCGTGTCCGCCGCCATTCTCAAAAATACACATTACGGTAGGCTTGCCCTTGCCGTTTTTGCAGTTTCGAACATTCTTTATAATGTCAGCGTACTTATTTGTATGTTTTTTCACTGCACTCTGAATACTGTCATCAAGCTGAGATATTTGCATAAGCTCGATGAAATCGCAAAGGTTCACGCCGTTAGAACTGCTGTAATCATATATGCTGAGATCTTTCGGGAAGATCTTCTTTTTATTGAAGCTCTGTACCTTAAAAGTAGAGGTATTGAACATGGTAGATGTGGTGGACATACCGAAACAGTTGCCGCCCCAAGTCTGACCATAGTAGCGCCAAAGCCAATAGCCACTACTCTCACCGAACATATACTCATAAGCGCCAAGGGGAATGGTATAATCATAAGAATAATCGAAGCCTTCGTAGCTGTTATCAAACTTATATTTCAGCGTGGACTGAGTGGGCACGCTCCAGTGAGCGTAGAAAGTGCGATTTTTAGCGCTGCTGAGAACGGTGCTGTAACCAACTCTCGTGCCGCCCTTCTTCTTAGTATACCAGCCCTTGAAAACGTGGCCGCTCTTCTTGGCGGTAGGCATAGAGCCGATGATCTTGCCGGAATAGTAAGTCTTAGACTTATACGAAACGTTGCCGCCGTTGCCGTTGAATTTAAGTGTGCACTTAGAAGCCTTTCTCTGCCACTTAGCTGTAAGGGTGTGAGATACGCCATTAGTGCATACGGTACTTGCGGTGACCTTTTTGCCGTTTGCGTTATACCAGCCGAGGAAGCTGTATCCCGAGCGGGTAGCGGTAGGCAGGGTGCCGTATTTCTGACCATAAGTAACTATCTTTGAGCCTGTGGAGCACTTTCCGCCGTTAGCGTTGAAAGAAACTGTTAGGCGGGTAGCCCCCATAACTATCGCGGTATTGTTGTCTGTCTGTACTGCGCCTGCGGGGAGTGCTGCTGCCGACATTGAAGCGGACATTATAATTGCAGCGGAGATCGCGGCGATCCTTTTTCTTAACATAGTTTTTCCTCCTATCAAATATGTTATCATAATTATAACACGCAGTTATCAC
>DBEZOM010000029.1:0-18152 GCA_048252855.1 Ruminococcus sp. | reverse complement strand
AATCTTAACAATGAGTAGCTTTAAGGCGTAAGTCCGATTGTTTTTATCGGGCTGCGCCTTTTTTGTTTGCTCTGAAACTTGGAGGAATAATATGCCACATCAAAATGTAAAACTCTGGAGCAAGGATCTTACGCTTATCATAATAGTGAATTTTCTTGTCTTTGTAAACCACCTGATGATACTCTCTACATTTCCATTTTATGTAGAGCAGCTTGGCGGCAGCGAGGCGCAGGCGGGCGCTGCGGCGGCGCTCTTCTCGGTAGTAGCGGTAGTCTGCCGACCTTTCATAGGCTGGGCGCTGGATAACGGCAAGCGCCGCTGGCTGCTTTTTGCAGGATTGTGCGGAATGGCGCTCATGCCGATAGGCTACATGGTCATATCTGCCATATGGCTGGCTTTCATACTGCGAATGGTACACGGCGCTTCGCTCGCGCTCTCAAACACCTCGACCTCTACCGTCGCGACAGATATAATACCTAAGCCGCGCTTTGCCGAGGGTATGGGAATGTTCGGCATGGCTACCGCCCTCGCGACCGCTTGCGCACCCGCGCTGGGTCTTGCGATAATGGATCACATCGGCTTCAAGGCGTTGTTTGCGGCGGCAACGGCTTCGGCTGTCATATCGGCAGTGCTTTTCGCACTGGTAAAGCCCACCACCGTTCAGACGGACAAAAAGCCTCTGCGCTTCGGCAATATGTTTGACAAAAACGCCGTACCCGCCTCGGCCTGCGCGCTGATCTTCATGCTTACATACGGCGCATTGGAAAACTTCACAGCCAAATTTGCCGCAGATGAAGGTCTGCCAAGCGGCGGACTGTTTTTCGCGGTAATGGCTGTCGCGCTGGTGATAACGAGGTTTTCCGCAGGCAAGGTGACGGATAAGCACGGCGAGCGGATATTCGTTTACCTCTGCAACACCGCGATGTTCGCCGCCCTGCTTCTTATGGGTCTGCTGCCAAACACAATTACGTTCTTTGCGGCGGCGGTGCTTTCGGGATTTGCATTCGGCGGACTCGAACCTGCTCTGCAATCCATGGCGGTATCCATCGCCCCGCCCGAAAAGCGCGGCAGCGCGAACTCGACCTTTCTCTGCGCATACGACATCGGCATAGGCGCGGGCGGCGGCATCGCAGGAATGCTGATAACGCACATCGGCTACGGCAAGATGTTCGCGGTAATGGCGATCTTCAACCTGCTCTCTGTAATAGTATACCAGCTTGTCGGCAAAGACCACCCCTCGTCATTCTCAAAGCGCCTTGCCGAAGCGCGCTGATATTCGCAACCCACCGTTGCGCAAAAGCAACCCTTGATTTGTAGACTTTTCCGCCCGCGCGGTGTATAATATAGATACAGTAAATTCATATATCGACAAAATCATCACGCGAAAGGAGATACGCCCAGAGAGATAAGGCAAGCAAAAAACACGGCAATAAAATACATAGATTGCCTCAATACACTTCCCCTTTTAGTCCGCCGCAGCGCCCCGCGCAGTTTTTCTGCGTATGCTGCGGCGGGCTTTTTTGTTAAGTACGGGCGGCAGCGTTCATAAAAAGTTTTCATAAACGCACGCAAAATACTTGACAAAGCTCTTTTATGGTGCTATAATAGTAACATCGCTTTAGTAAGTAAAAGCTTAAAAGCATAAAAACATTAAAGCTTAAAACCTTAAAACTGCTAAAGCCTATGTAACTGTTTGTGAAAGGAAGTAAAGTAAAAATGGCACCAAAAAGAGGAGATCTTATCTCATACAGACCTGACATCAAGCTGCTCGACGCTACTATAAGAGATGGCGGACTCGTAAACGATTTTCGTTTTTCCGACGAATTTGTAAAAGAGCTTTACCGCACCAATATCAAGTCGGGCGTGGAATATATGGAATTCGGCTACAAGGCTTCTAAAGAGCTTTTCGACGTGAACGCTTTCGGCAAATGGAAGTTCTGCGACGAGGCCGACATACGCGCGATAGTCGGCGAGAACGACAGCCCGCTGAAAATCTCCGTAATGGCTGACGTAGGCAGATGCGACTACAAAAAGGACATACTGCCGAAGAGCGAGAGCGTTATCGACATGATACGCATAGCGACATACACCCACCAGATGCCCGCGGCGCTCGAGATGATAAAGCACTGCCACGACCTCGGCTACGAAACTACCGTAAACATCATGGCAATATCCGCCAGCCCCGAAGAGGACATCGAAATGGCGCTAAAGCTTGTCTGTGAAAGCCCCGTAGACGCCATCTATCTGGTAGACAGCTACGGCTCGCTCTACCCCGAGCAGGTGCGTGAGCTTACTCAGCGCTACTGCGACGCTGCCGAAGCGGTAGGCAAAAAGGTAGGCGTGCATATGCACAACAATCAGCAGCTCGCTTTCGCCAACACGATAGAGGGCATAGCACACGGCGCGAGCCTTGCCGACGCTACCATGAGCGGCATGGGCAGAGGTGCGGGAAACTGCTTTATGGAGCAGATGCTGAGCTTCCTCAGAAACCCGAATTACAAGCTTGACCCGACGCTGAAATTCATCGAAAAGTACATCGCTGAGGAGCGCGAGAAAGGCTCGGTATGGGGCTACGACGTTCCTTATATGCTGACAGGCGCGCTCAACCGCCACCCGAGAGCGGCGATAGCTTTCATCAAAGAGCATAAGACCGACTACAACGGACTTTATCAAGACCTGCTCTACGAAATAAGCTGATTTGACAATGATCAACCGACTGCGGATCTTTTCGCCGCAGTCGGCTTTTTTTGTATCAAAACCCGCCCGACAAACAGCGCACATTTGTGTAATAATACAAAAATTCAATAAACTATAAACAAACTATTGAAAATTGACGAAAATTGTGATATAATATTTTGTGTGGGTCTTTGCGGTAAAATACTGCCGATACCCGGCGAAACAGCACTTTTTATACGGAGATGAACACTTGATTTATGATAATAGATTTTCATACGCACGCCTTTAACCCAAAGGTCGCCGAAAGGGCTATTGCAAAGCTTGAAAAGATAAGCGGGCTGAATGCGTACACACGCGGCTCGGTAGAAGGGCTGATAAACCGCTTTGACGAGTGGGGCGTGGACGCGGGCGTAATGCTCTCCATCGCCACCAAACCCACCCAGCAGCAGGTGATAAACGACTGGGCGGCTGAGATAAACGATACAAACAGCCGTATACTCGCCTTCGGCAGCGTGCACCCCGACGCAGAGGACGCGCTCGACGAGATACAGCGCATAAAAGAGCTGGGGCTTTACGGCATAAAGCTGCACCCCGACTACCAGAATTTCATGGTGGACGACCCGCGGCTCGACGAGATATACGAGTGCATTACCGAAGCGAAGCTGCCCGTGATATTCCACGCAGGGTACGACTGTATGTCGCCCGAGCTGGTACACTGCCCGCCTGAGCGCTCGGCTAATATGCTGAAACGCCACCCGAAGATGAAAGTTATCCTCGCGCATTTAGGTGCGAACGAGCACTGGCAGGAAGTTTACGACCTGCTCGCGGGCACTGACGGCGAAGTGTATTTCGACACATCGTTCACGGCGAACTGCCCCGACGAGCTGATGCTGAAAATAATCAGGAAGCACAGCGCTGAACGCATACTCCTCGCGAGCGACTGCCCGTGGGAGAGCACGCAGAAGATGATAGAAAAACTGCTGCGCCTAGACCTCAGCGACGCCGACCGCGAAGCGATAATGGGTAAAAACGCCGCGCGGCTGCTGCATCTTAACATGGAATAACGCCGAGATGTAATAAATGTCAATTGACAACCCGCAAAAAAATGTTGTATAATAAGCTTTGGAACAATGGTTTAAATATCAATTATCAATTATAGGAGAATTTGAATGGAAAATCAGGAACAGGAAATCGACCTCAGAGAGCTGTTTTATATCTTGCTCTCAAAGCTGCACATTATAATTCTTGTGGCGGTATTCGGCGCGCTCTGCGCTTTCGCCGTTGCTAAATTTGTGCTGCCTGTAAAGTACACCTCGTCCATCTCGATATTTGTAAACGCGGCGGGCGAAAACCAAAACACTACCGACGGCAAAGCGGACAACGCCGACCTTACCGCGGCGAAAAGCCTAGCCGCCACATACATCGTCATTCTTGAGGACGATATAGTTTACGATAAGGTATCAGACCTGCTGGTGCAGGATTACGAGATCTCAGACCTGCAAAAGGTTTTCAACGTTTCGTATGAAAACGGCGAACCTTACATCTCGGCGAGTCAGATAAAGTCGCTAGTTACCATAGCTTCGGTAAACGAAACGGAAGTAATATCCATCTCGGCGACTACTGAAAACCCTCAGCTTTCCGCCGACATATGCACATACATAGCCAACATAGCGCCCGACCTGCTCACCCGCACCACCCACGCAGGCTCGGTAGAATCTATCGGCAACGCTAAAGTTCCAAGCGCGCCCTCTTCGCCTAACGTGAAGAAGATAACGCTCATCGGAATGTTGGCGGGCTTCGTTATCGCGGCGGCAGCTGTTATAATCGCGCACCTTATCGACAACAGGATCAACTTCGGCGAAGATTTCAAGAAGAGATTTCCCGACGTGCCCGTTTTGGCAGAGATACCCGATGTTTACAATCTTGACAAGGGAGGTAAAAAGTAATGAGCAACGAAAAAAAGCGCAAGAAAAGCTCGAGAAAATACGTTACCCTGCTTGACAGAGAGTTCCCGTTTCAGACTACCGAAGCTTTCAAATCGCTGAGAGCGAACCTGATATTCAGCCTTTCCACAAGACCCAACAAGGTCTTTGCCGTTACGAGCGCTATGCAGCACGAGGGAAAATCCACCGTAGCGGCAAACCTCGCTATAACTTTCGCGCAGATGGACGCTAAGGTGCTCATCATCGACGCCGACCTGCGCAAGCCTGTACAGCACAAGATGTTCAAGCAGAAGAACAAGGCGGGACTTTCCACCCTGCTGGCGGGCATGACGGCTTTCAAAGACGTTGTCTGCGAAAACGTTATCCCCGGACTGGACGTGCTGGTGAGCGGCCCTATACCGCCCAACCCCTCGGAAATGCTCGCTTCGGACAACATGAAGCAGCTTATAAAAGAGCTGGCGGCATATTACGATTACATAATCATCGACACACCGCCAGTAAACATAGTCAGCGACACCATCTCGCTTCTCGACAGCATCGCGGGCGTAGTGCTTGCGGCGATGTCGGGCGTTACCACATACGAGTCCTACCAGAGCGCGCTTGATTCGATAAACTTCGCGCACGGCAGCGTGCTCGGCTCGGTAATAACCTGCTGCCCCGTATCTAACGGCAAGAGCGGCAAGCGCAGATACGGCTACGGCTATAAATACGGCTACGGTTACGGCTATGGCTACGAATATTCGTCCTCGGCGAAAGAATAACATACAAACTGACAAACTGATCATCGGCAGAGAAGCTAATTATTGCACGCTCTGCCGTTTTCATACCGACCCATTTTACCCGAAAGGAGCAGATAAAAATGCTGATAGAAAAGAAAGTAGGAAATTTAAGCTTTGCGGCTGACGAAAACGGCGCTGAGCTACACTCGCTGAAATATAAGGGAGAGGAATTTCTCTGGCAGTGCGGAGAGGCTTGGAAGCGCTACGCACCCGTGCTCTTCCCTTTCATATGCTCGCCTAAGGACAGAACTTACCGCGCGGGCGGCAAGGAATACACCATGCCGGGCAACCACGGTTTCGCGCGCGACAGCAAATTCAAGCTCGTCGGCGACTCTGAAAGCTCGGCGACATTCTGCCTGGAATCTTCCGAAACCACTAAAGAGTGGTATCCTTACGACTTCAAACTGCTGGTGAGCTACATCATAAACGACGGCGTGCTCGAGGTACGCAGCACCGTGCAGAATACGGGCAAAGAGGATATGTACTTCTACCTCGGCGGACACCCCGCTTTCATCTGCGACATCGAGGGCGGCGAGAGCGTTGCCGTTTACGAAAAGCCCGAAACGATAGTACAGCCCATCCCCGAAGGCGAGCGCACCGTGCTTGACGGCAAGACCACCCTGCACCTCACCCGCGAGATGTTCAAGTACGACGTTATCATGAAAGACCACCCCGCTTCTAAGGCGATAACGCTGAAAAAAGAGGACGGCGGATATGTAAAGCTCAGCTTCCCGAACAGCGAATGCATAGCCGTATGGACGGCGACTGACCCCGCGGCGCAGTTCATCTGCCTGGAGCCTTGGACGAGCGTGCCTGCATACGCGGACGACGAGTACGCAAACATCGAGGAAAAGCCGCACGCGATAAAGCTTTCGCCAGAATCGGCATACATCTACAAATATTTCATTGAGATAGGAAAGATATAACAAATGAGAGCTGTAATTCAAAGAGTCACCCGCGCGGAGGTAAAGGTAGACGGCGAGAGCGTCGGCAAGATAGGCGGCGGACTGCTCGTGCTGCTGGGTGCGGGCACGGAGGACACCGAGACGGACTGCGAAAAGCTGGCTGACAAGATAGTGAAGCTGCGCATATTCTCCGACGAAAACGACAAAACTAACCTTTCGGTAAACGACGTTCACGGCGACATACTGGCGGTCTCGCAGTTTACGCTGTACGCCGACTGCTCGCACGGCAACCGCCCCAGCTTTATAAACGCGGGCGAGCCGAAGCGCGCCGAGCAGCTTTACGAATATTTCAAAGCGCAGCTCGCCGCAAAGCTCGAAGGCAATGTGCAGGCGGGAATTTTCGGCGCGGATATGAAAGTAGACCTGCTCAACGACGGGCCTTTTACCATAATAATGGAATGTATCGGCGGAAAGATAGTATAATAGTAAATGGCGCGGTTTCCCTGCGTTTATTACTAGAATTATTACTAAAATGTAATAGTTACAAACCTTAATTTCATCTAAATAAACATTGACTTACATCGAAAATTGTAGTATAATATTGTATTGTAGAACTGCGCGCCGAAAAACATATAGGCGCATATATCAGACAGAAAATGTAGTTTTTTAAGGAGGGCCTTTATGAAAAGGTATCTTGCTCTCATCACGGCTTTCGCCGCGGCGCTCGCGCTGGGCGGCTGTTCACTTCCCGGCGAGCAGCGGCAGGACGATGATTTCGCACCAAGCGATTCATACGCCGACGCGGAAGTTACTGACGTTGAGGAAAAAGTAAATTATCACTGGGTTATAGAGCCCAGCATTTCTGCGGAAAATATCATAGTTTTCGATGGCAGCCAGGTAAATACCGACGGCGATGTGAACACCATGTACCAGACCATCGCGGTGCTTTGCCAAAACGGTCTTTACGGCTTTATCGACTACAAGGGCAACATCGTGGTACAGCCGCAGTACAAGTATTACTACATCTGCTCATGCGGACAGATAGTGCTTTACAACATCACCGACCAGAAAAACGATACCCGCGAATACTGCACTATGGACGATGACGGCACGGTGGTAGACTATGTCAACGAGCACGAAAGCCCGAAGATAGAGTATTATTACGACGACGGAAAGATATACTACGCGCGCGAGGCGGAAGAGTGGGCGGTGCACGAATACACCGATAAGAAAACGGTGGTAGCCGCCGAAGCTACGGTAGATTCGCTGGGCAACGGCGAGTACGACGCGGTAGTTCCCGAAAGCCCGAAATACGGCGTGGTAAAGCAGGACGAGATAGTCCTCGACTTCCAGTACGACGATTACTACGCGCCCGCCTACGTCGGCGCAGGCATTACCGGCATTGCGCTGAAAAAGGACGGCAAGTGGGGCTATGTAAACTCTAGCGGAGATGAGATAGTTTCATTCAAGTGCGACGAGATATTCAGCTCCTACAACGGCGAGCTTGCCGATTCGCAGGAGTCGGGCCACCCCTACCTCTTCTCTGAGGAATTTGTGGCGGTGAGCATGAATTACTCGTTCGGCTACTACAATATCGACGGAAGCTGCATGGTAAAGACCAACGAATTTGAGCAGGCGCGGCCAGTGCACAACGGCAAAGCCTGGGTTTGCAGCGGCGGCAAATGGGGCGTTATCAGATTCGGCGCGGCTGAGGAAGAGGAAGGCATAACTATGACCACCACCTCTACCACCACGACCACTCAGCCGTGGTCAACAACGGGCAGCTCGGCTACCTCTGAAACTTCGGCAAGCACCAAAAAGACCAAGGCTACCGAGCCGACATACACCGACCCCGTAACAGACCCCGTGACCGACCCTGTTACCGATCCCGTCATCACCGACCCCGTAACAGACCCGGTCATCACAGATCCCGTCATCACAGACCCTGTTACAGACCCCGTAGTACCCGACGTTCCGACAGAATAAACTTTCAGACAAAGCAAAAGACCGAAGATCTTTTAACAGATCCTCGGTCTTTTTTATTACACTGATCAGTAGATGAAGTATTTCATTCTGAACCTTTCGCCGAATGTCAGCGTTTCGGTCTTGTAGCTTGAGATCTTCGTCATGAAAGCCGAAAGCATTCTCAGCTCGTGCGGCGGCAGGTCAGTCTCGCCGTAAATGCACTTTTCCATTATATGATTTACCTTGATGTACTCGCCCTCGTAGATGTCGTCAAACTTCTCGCGCAGCAGCATTTCAGTCTGCTCGGCGTTCCAGCCGACGCACATATCTATGCCCAAACATTTCATTATTTTGGGCATACTCTCAAATATCATCTTCTGCCGCAGCGCCACGTCCGCCGTGCGGAATTTCCTGCTCGAGCGCTCAGAAAGTATAGCCGCGCGCACCTCGAGCACGATGAAAGTTATCACAAGCAGCGCGAAAACAGTCGCGATAACGCCTAGCAGCACATAAGCCGTGGTCTTTAGCGCGCGCCGAGCCATCGAGCCGCCCGCGCCTGCCGTTTCAGCCGTGTCTATATCGTCGTTATTCTCCTCGATTATCGCCGTTTTCTGAATGTTTTCGGGGTGGTTTACCATATCCATCAGCGAGTAAACGTCGTAGTAGTAGCCGGGTGTAACGTCTATCGGCACCCAGCCCAGACCGTCGGCGTATACCTCTACCCAAGCGTGTGCGTTGGCGGCGGTAAGGTCGGTAGCGATGTTGCTGCGCGAACCTGCCGCGCTGGTGAAGTAGCCCTCAACGTAGCGGGCGGGGATTCCATAAGCCCTGTAAGCCAGCGTTGCCGCGCTCGCAAAAAGCGCCGAGTTGCCCGTGCCGCCCGCTAGGAAATCGTCTATATTATCCGCCGAAATGTCCTTAGATGGAAATTTCTGATAATAGCTCGTGCTCTCGAGCACTTTGTGTATGCGCTGGGTGACAGCGTATATCGAAGCGCCTTTCTCCACGTCGGAATTTTCCATAAAATAGTGATCTATCACGTCCTGCTCCGCTTTCGGAACGTCAAGATAATTCTTGTAAACGAAACTGCGGTAGATCTCTTCATTCAGCAGATAATTATTCTGCTCGGCAGTTTCAGGCTCGTCCACCCAGTCGGCGGGGTAAAGCAGCTCGCCGGGGTAACGCTCGGCGGTATCCTTGAAAGAATAACTGAAAGAGCCGAAGAAGTTGTTCGAAAGCGCCGCCGAATCGCGCTTGACGTGGGTGTTCACGTCGGTATCCAGCGCCGAGTACGGCAAATATGTGTAGCGCCTATCCGCGCCCTTGTTGCGCACGGTGACGGTGTTTTCAGTGCTCAGCGAGCCGTCCGCCGAGCGGTACTCGGAATACTGCGTGGCGGGGTCGAAGCCCTGATCTGAGAGCCACTGCTCTATTCCGTCGTCCTCGCCGCGCATATCCGCGCGCGTAAGCCCGCTCCATTTGCCGTCCTCATAATCAGCGCCGACGAAGCCTTTCAGATACAGCGAGGCGGGCTCGGTCTGCTTGACCTCGAGCACAACGTCGTCGCCAAGACACATCGTATACGCTTTTTTGAGGTCGCCCTTCGGCAAAGTATCGCTGCCGTAGCGCACCGTCTCGTATGTTTTGACTATACCGCCGCGCAGTTTATCCACCATTTGCAGCGAGCGTTCGGTGTGCATCATGGGTATGCCTATAAGCGCGATGGTGGTCAGCACGCCCCATACCATCTTGCGAATTACGGGCGTGCGGTCGCAGCAGTAGATGTTGTGCAAAATGTCGGCGGTGAATATCAGCGCCGCGCCGATGTTTGAAAAGCTGCGCGCCATCATCGCGGGGATAAAGAGCACCACCATCACGCTGCCGATAAGATGCGGGCGGTCGATAAGCGTAAGCAGGTTCGCCGCCGCGGCTGAAAGCAGTATCGTGAATACTGCAAATACCATGTTGCTGCCGTTTGATGCGGGCAGCAGGCTCACCGCGTCGCTGAAACGCTCGTTCCAGCCGAGTATAACGCCGTTGCAGACCTCGCCCACGCCCGCTATGAACTGCGCCCTGCCTATCAGCGCCGTAAGAAGCGCGATGATGGCGGGCACGAGCGGGTATATCTTCTTAAAGCGCGGCAGGAATGAAAGCGTGCAGAAAACCGCGCCGAATATACCGCTCATCAGCGCCGTAGTAAGGTTGACAGCGCCGCTCATGCCCGCTATCAGGCAGCATAATCCCGCCGAGAGCACGCCCGTGCCCATCAGCTTGAATATGCCTATGCCCACGCTTTTCTGCTCGGGGAAGACCTGCATTTTCTCAGCTTTTATATTCTGTTTCTTTTTCAATAAAATGCCGCTCCCCTCGTTAAAGTCTTATGGTAAAGCTATTATTCTCGCGCAAGAATTTTACGGGTATCTCAACATACGCCTGCGTACTGCTGTTGTGCTTTACAGTAGGCACTTTGCCGTTTTCCGAAAGCAGTATCGCCGTCAGATTTATGTCGTCGGGTATCATCGAAAGCTCTTTCGGGAAAGCGGCGGCGGTGAAGTAGGCTATGTTTTTGTAAGTCTGCTCCAGCTCACCCGCCAGCATATACTGCCAAACTCCGCCGTTCGCCTCAGCCAGCGGGTGAGAAAGCAGCATATACAGCAGCTCCAGCGAGTCGGAATCATTCGTAACGGGCTGATATATCAGATGTCCGTCGAACATAAAAGCCGCCATATGCGGCAGGCCCGACCTCGCGAGCGCACGGCTAAGGCTCTCCGCCGCGCCTACTGCGTCTGAAAGCAGCAGCTTATCTACCTCGCTGCCCTTTGCCGTCATGGAAATATCGTAAAGCACTATCGTGTCGTAGCGCGTTTGGTCGCAGTATTCTTTTACAAGCAGCTGGTCGGTCTTGCTCGAAAGTTTCCAGTGCACTGTTTTGAGGTCGTCGCCCTCGGCGTATTCCCTTATATCAAGCACTTCGGAAGCGTCGCTGCCCTTGCGGTCTATCGAAAAAGCTCCGTAGTTCGGGCGAACGCGCGTGTTCACATCGCCCAGTATGTTAACGTCCCTGCGCTCGGGCATTACCCTTATGCGCGTTTGCAGCTTTTTCGGCAGGGTAACGGTGCAAAAGCCGAAAATATCAACTATCTTCACCTGCGTAGAGTGTATATACACCTCGCCGCACATCATCGGCAAAAATTCGGCGTACTGCTTTTCTTTTCGCGTAAGGCTGATTTTGGCGCTGCGGTATTTTTCCGCTTTAAAAAGCTGATTCTCAAAGTCGAGCGTGACCTCTGCCGCCGCGGCGATTATCAGCGGGCGCTTCGACTTGATCTCAAAATACAGCTTTGCGGGGGTGTTCGCCTTTATCGGCGTAACGCCCTTTATCTCAATATCTATCGCCGAAGCGTCAAGTTTCAGCAGCAGCCCCGCCAGCAGCGGGAGCACTATCTCTATGCCTATTATCGCGAGAATTATCGTCTTTGGGAAAAAGATAAGCAGCAATACGGTAGCCGCCAGCGATACCGCGTAAGCGCCCTTGTGCCGCAGCATTACTTTGCGCGCCCTAAGTTAGCGGGCGGCTTTATAGAGGCGGCGATCTCTTTAAGTATATCCTGCTTGGTAACGCCCTCAACTATCGACTGCGGGCGCAGCACTAAACGGTGTGCACATACGTCGAGGTAAACGCTCTGCACATCTTCGGGCACTACATAGTTGCGGTGCTCTATCAGCGCGTTTGCCTTAGACATCTGCGTCAGCGCGATAACTCCGCGGGGGCTTACGCCCAGCTCCACAAGCGTGTGGGTGCGGGTAGCTTCGCAAAGATTGATTATGTAGCGCATAACGTCGTCCGTTACCTTTATGGCCGATAGGTAGTCCTGCACCTGAATTATGCTCTGCGCGTTGACTACCGGCTTTATCTCGTTCAGCGGGTTGGAATACTTGTGCGCTTTAAGTATCTTTATCTGGTCGTCGCAAGAGGGGTAGCCTATCGAAAGCTTCACCATAAATCTGTCGAGCTGCGACTCTGGCAGCGGGTGCGTGCCCGAAGCGCCGAGGGGGTTTTGGGTGGCTATGCAGATAAAGGGGTTTGGCAGCTGGTGGGTAACACCATCTACCGTTACACTTTTTTCCTGCATGGCTTCCAGCAGCGCCGACTGCGTTTTCGGCGAAGTACGGTTTATCTCGTCCGCCAGCAGCAGGTTTGCCATTACAGCGCCCTCGCGGTACTCAAATTCGCCGCTCGCACGGTTTAGCATGGTAAATCCCACTATGTCAGAGGGCGTAGTATCGGTAGTGAACTGCACGCGCTTGAAGTTCAGCCCCAGTGCCTTTGCGAATGCGAGCACCAGCGTGGTCTTGCCAACGCCCGGGCAGTCCTCAAGCAAGATGTGTCCGCCCGCGTAAACGGTCAGCAGCACCTTTTTTATAATGTCGTCCTTGCCGATAAAAGCCTTCTTGACTTCTGAGATTATGTATTCCGACTGTTCAGTTACCATATGGAAAACTCCTCCTCTATATCTTTTACTTGCTGTTCAAATTCTTCATAGGCTATTTCAGACTCGCCCGTATCCAGCCCCAACAGCGTGCGCAGCTCGTTGCGGCTTGTGGTATAATCATTGTAAGCGTCCTGAGCTACTTCTTCGGCGCTCTTGCCGTCCCAAAGCGCTTTTATGTAATAATTGTAGCAGATCGAGTGCAGGTCGGTATAGCCCATATATGTGTAGCGCCAAGTGCGGAAATATTCTTCCTCGCAGCCCTCGGGAATGCTTATCTTTATATCGTTCGTAACACCGTCGGAATAGCTGAACATAAATCTGCTGCCCTCAGTGCTCAGTATCATAGTAGGCGCTGTTTCGCTTTGGAAAACAAGCTCTTTCAGATTCGGGCTGTCGGCGAATATACCGTAAGGCAGCTCTTTTAGCCCCTTAGGCAAAACTACCCTCTCAGCCGCGCAGCCCATGAAAAGCTCGTTGCCAAAGTTTGTGATGCTCGTATCCTCGGCAAACTCTATATTCGCAAGCGAGGTGCAGCCGAAGAACATACCGCTCGAGAGATTTCGGATATTATCCGCAGGGTCGATGTATACTGAAGTTATGCCGGTGCAGTTTCTAAAGCACTCGTAACCTATCATGAGCAGGTTGTTGCCGAGCACTATATCGCCCGAAAGCGCGCTGCCGTAAAATGCGCGGTCGTCTAGGTACTGCAAATTCTCGAAGCAGTCGCTTCTTATAGTGAAAGGCTGCCGGCAGTTTATGAAAGAGTTGCCCGCTACCTCTACCGTGCCGTCCTCAAAGTAAAATTCTCCGCTCATATTCGAGCTTGCCGACATAAAGTACAAGCCGTCCTCGTCGAAAGCGTAAACGCAGGTAACGCCCTCGGCATTTTCCGTAAGCTTGTAATTCCATGTGTATTCAAAAACGTTTGAAGCGTAGCCGTATGAATCGTAAGGACGGTAGAAGCCGCAGTTGCTGTTTGCAGGCACATAATCGCCCTCAAACACTGCCGATTCGGAATTGAAGCAGGCTATCGAGAGCATAGGCGCGTCGTCGAAAGCAAAGCTCGCGACGTTTATAACGTCTTTGGATAGGCAAACCAACTGCTCCAGCGATTTACAGCCGTCGAAAGCGCCGTCGAGTATGTACTTCGTTTCGGCAGGAAGCTGCACCGCCCGCAGCGAGGGGCTGTGGCTGAAAGCGCGGTTCGCCACGGCTTTGATCTTTTCGCCGTTCGGCAGGCTGCCGTCAAAGAAAACTACGTCCTCGGGCGCGCTGAGCAGCGTGCAGCCGTCGGCCTCCTTGAAATATGTATATCCGCCGCTTGAGCCGAGCGAAAATTCCTCGCCGACTATTATGTCGGAAATATTGCTGATAAATTGGCTGAGCATTGCCGTATACTTGCTCTCGCTGCCGATACGAACGTGCACGCGGCTTACCGCTGCCGCTTCCTGCGGGGCAAAGAAATTGCCGTTTCCAAAACTGGAAATATCGTCGGAAAGGAAGTAAAGCTCTGCGCCCTTTAAGTCGCTGAATATCTGCTTATCTATCTTCTTGACGCTTGCGGGCAGCACTATCGTCTTTATCTCAGCGCCGCTTAAAGCACCGCTGCGTATCTCGGTAACGTTTTCAGGAACTACATAAAAGCCCTTGATATACTCGGTAACGCCGCAAAGCGCCACGCCGTCATCTGTATCGAGCAGTATGCTGCCGTCTTTGTAGTAATAATTCTCATGCGTATTTTGGCTGCGCGGACGAAGCTTGTTCGTGCCCAGCTTGGTGCTCCACTTTCTCATGTAAGTGAGGTACGCGCTGTCGGGGACGTAGATCGTCGCTCCGTGCAGTTTGGTAAGGTCGATAGTGGGCGGCGTTTCCGAAAGCAGCGACATTGCCGTTATCTGATTATCGGGGTTAAGCGTTATGCGCTTTACGCTCTCGGGCACTTCCATATATTTCTTCTCTTCTGGCACGGCTATCAGCTCGGTCTGCGCCTTGTCATAAAGCACGCCGTGCACGTCGGAGTAATATGCATTGTCCTCCGCTACGCTATAAGCCTTGTTTACCAAAAGCTTATCGGTAATGCTCATTACCGAGGCAGGTATATCTATGCTATCCACCGCGGCGAACATATCAATCTTCTGTATGCCCTCGGGCACGGATATATCCATGCTCTTGCCCGTGTAGCCCGTAAGCGTCTGAACGTAGCAGAAGTGGTCGTGCTCGTTCCAAAGCGCGCCGATCTCCGCCTTAAAATCGCTGGGCAGGTCAGCCGTGCCGAGCGGATAAAGCGCCGTCAAGCCCTTTTGCTTCGGCGTGTAGTCGTAGTAGATAGGCTTGCCGCCGTTATTTTCCGACCAGCCGAGGAATATCTCGTCGATCTCGTCGCCGTATGCGTAAAACTTGTTCGACTTCTTGCCGTACATATTTATATAGTACTGCATCAGGTCAACGCTCTCGCCCTCTTCGGGGTACTGCTTTTCCTTGCTGTTTACAGCGGTCTTGTGGTCGTAATCGGCAACTACGACTTTGTAAGGCTGCGGGGTAAACTCTACCTCCTGCGTCACCCAATCGCTGCTGCTGTTCAATCTGAAACTAAACATTGCTGTGAAATTGCCCGTTACCTTACTCGGAAACTCGGTTATCTTAAAATTGTCGCCCAGCTCGGTAAGTCTGTAAAATCTGTTATTATATGTAACATGGGCGTTAGTCGCGCAAAGCAGTTTCCAAGCCGTGAGCGTTTCGCCGTAGTAGATGCAGTCTACATTGTACATCGGGGTGAGGGTGATCACGCTCAGCTCGGGCGGGTCGGAGTTCTCCTCCTCGTCGATGCCGCCGTCGGGGATAGGCTGAGAGGGGAAAATGTTGTCGTAAACGTCGTCCGGCGTGTCCGAATCAGGCTCTTGATAATCGTTATCGTAGCTCGGCTCGGGGTCGGGCGTATCGGGATCATCGGGAGTAGGGTCGGGCGTGGGAGTAGGTGTCGGGGTGGGAGTTGGATCGGGCGTAGGGGTGGGGGTAGGGTTAGGCGTTGGATTCGGGTCATGGCGCGGGCCATCAGAGCCGTTGCCGTCTGAGCCGTTTCCGTTTCCATTTCCGTCCGAACCGCCGTTAGAGCCGCCGCCAGAGCCATTAGGCGAACTTCCTCCGCCGCCGGGAACGCTTACCACCGCGCTGCCGTTAGAGCCGTCGCCGTCGCTGACGAATACTGTCTGCTCGCCGCTGTTTGAGGGCTGCTTATCGCTGCCGCTGCCGCCGTTGGTCTGGGCGTTTGCCGCCGCGACCTTTGGCTGTTCGCCGTCCACGGGCGATTTGAAGAGCACCGAAGCGTTAGGCTTATTCTTGCTGCCGCGCTCATTTTGCGCAGCGTCATCCTGCTCCCAGTTGTGGCTGTCATCGTTGTTATCGTCGCCGGGGTCAGAATGATCGTCGTTATCGTCATTGAATGTAATTTGATTTTTGTTAAGTTTATCGTTTATAGAATACTTGTTGGGGTCAAAAACTGCGTCGGCATACTTCAAATACGCCGCCGTTCCCGAAGCTATCACCGTTACCGAAACGGCTGCCGCGAGTATGCGCTTATATATCAAACTCATTTCTTATGCGCGCCCATCTGCGGGCGCTCCCCCTTTCAGTTTATTTCCTATTTCTTGCTTCTTGCGATCATAGCCTTGCCGATCTCTTTCTTCATAGCGCCGAAATCTACCGGCTTAGGGAAATGGCCGTCCATTCCCATCTCTATCGAAAGGCGCTTGTCCTCCACGAAAGCGTCTGCCGAGAGGGCGAAGATACATACCGTCTGCGCGTCGGGGCGGCTGAGGTTTCTTATCTCCTGCGCCGCCTGCCTGCCGTTTAGCCGCGGCATCTGCACGTCCATAAGTACCAGATCGTAATGGCTGAGCGCGCTTTCGGCGAACATATCAACCGCTTCCCTGCCGTCATGCGCTATCTCAACTATCGCGCCTTCACCCGTAAGAATATCCTCGGCTATCTCGGCGTTTATCTCGTTATCCTCAGCCAGCAGTATGTGTTTGCCGCTGTAAGTAAATTCTTCGGGCAGTGCGGCGGCAGCGGGCGCGGGTATAGCGCTGCTCTCCTCCGCGGTAGCCAGCGGCAGCGAGAGAAATACGTTAAAGTCAGAACCTTTGCCCTGCATACTGTCGATGACGATAGTGCCGCCCATTATCCTTACGATGTTGTCGGTTATCGCCATGCCCAGTCCGCTTCCGCCGTACTTGCTGGTGATGTTCACGCTTTCCTGCTCAAAGGGCAGGAATATTTTTTCCAGAAACTCGTGCTTCATGCCGATACCGGTATCGTGCACATTTACCATAAAGTCCATTCTGCCGTTTTCTTTCAGCATTTGGCGGAAAGTTACGGTAACTTCGCCTTCAGAGGTAAATTTCTGCGCGTTTGAGAGGAAGTTTATAAGCACCTGACATAGGCGCGTTTCGTCGCCCACAAGGCAGTATTCGTCGAAATCCTTCATCTCCAGCGCGAAGCGAACGCCCTTTGCCTCTATCGTTTCCTTGAACATATTCGTCAGCCTGTCCGCCACGCGGCGCAGGTCGAAAGGCTTGTGCTCCAGCTCCAGCTTGCCCGCCTCTATGCGCTAGAGGTCGAGTATATCGTTGATTATGGAGAGCAGGTACGAGGAAAGCGTGCGCGCCTTTTCGATGTGCTCCATCACCTCGGGGTTGTCGCCCACCTGCTTTTCCGCAAGCGTCAGCATACCGATGATGCCGTTCATCGGCGTGCGTATCTCGTGCGACATTCTCGAAAGGAACTGGCTCTTGGTCTGGCTCTCGCCCTCGGCTTTTCTTATTTTTTCCTCCAGCTCGAAGCACTGGTTCTTTATCTCGGTTATGTCGCAGAAAAAAATCATGTCGTTGCCCGCTTCGGGATCGCGCGAAAAACTCGCGTTCACCCAGCGCTGAGTGCCCGCAAGCTGAAAATCGTGCGTTATCGGCTTTTCGCCGTCCCAGCGCGAGTAAATATCGTATATCTCGCCGCCGTCCTCCAGCATAGCCAATGTCTGTATGTCAGAGATCAGCCGCTGTACCGGCACGCCTAGCGCGCTCTCGAAATTATCCGATATATACACGGGCATTTTGTCCGTTGTGCGCACCACCAGTATGGCGTTATCCATATCGCCTAAATGCAGGCTGGGCAGCTCGTTCGGCGCGGTGCGTTTTTTGTACCGCTGATAGCGCGCCTTGAAGTACATACTGAATATCACCGCCGCCAGCAGCAGCTCGATAAGCAGTATTATCACCAGCCAGAAATTTTCGCCTATAACTGTAAAAAAGTTTCTCAATATCTCCATACATCTCTCCAAATCTTTCGCCGAGCATTTGCTCCGCCGCGAGCGTCCGTGTGCCTTAAACTATTTAACTA
>DBEZOM010000028.1:0-3285 GCA_048252855.1 Ruminococcus sp. | reverse complement strand
GATTTTAACCGTGCTCAATTTTAAACGAGTACAATTTTTAACTCAGTTGACCAAAAACAGCCTTGTTTTATTTAATATAACAAGGCTGTTTCTTTTTTTTGCATATTCCATTTTAGCATACCCTATGCTAAACAAGCATACATTGTCACATATCCGCCGACCTGCTGCGACATTTTCCGCGCGACGGGGGTGGTATGATAATATCACCGGATAACGATACTGGAGGATTGATAAATATGGCTGTTACGCTTTTGCAGCGCGGCGGGGCAATAATAGCGCAGATAGAGGGCGACCTCGACCACCACAGCGCGGCGGGCATACGCGCCGACATCGACCACGCGGTGCGGGTGAGCGAGATAACGCGGCTGGTGCTGGACTTTTCGCGCGTTACGTTCATGGATAGCTCGGGCATAGGGCTGGTGATGGGCAGGTACAAGCTTATGGCGGAGCGCGGCGGAAAATGCGTAGTCGCCGACCCGCCCGCATACATCAGCAAAGTCATGCGCATATCGGGCATAAACCGCCTTTGCGAGATTGTGCACATACAGCGCGAGAGCGCCGAAGCCGAAAGCCCGCAGGCTGAGCCGAGCAGCGAGGGAGGGGTGAAGATATGAGAGAATGTGTAAATGAAATGAAGATCAGCTTTTCCGCGCGCAGCGAGAACGAGGCTTTCGCGCGCGCCTGCGTATCGTCATTCGTATCGCAGCTAGACCCCTACGTCAGCGAACTGGCGGAGCTGAAAACGGCGGTATCCGAAGCGGTGACAAACGCCGTGGTGCACGGCTACCGCGGGGTGCGCGGCGGGGTGATATATATGCACATAAAGCTTTTTGCCGACCGCAGGGTATACATAAAAATACGCGACAAGGGCTGCGGCATAGAGGACATCGCCCTCGCGATGCAGCCGCTTTACACCACCGCCCCCGAGGAGGAGCGCGCGGGTCTGGGCTTCGCCGTTATGGAAAGCTTCACCGACAGACTCAGGGTAAAAAGCTCGCCCGGCAGGGGCACGGCTCTTGTCATGGAAAAGACCTTGCAGGAGAGAACTGAAAATGGAAGCTTTGAAAACAAAAGAGAAATTTCAGGCGCGCGCCGAAGAAAATCTGGGACTGGTACACCTATGTGCCAATCGGTTTCGGGGAAAGGGGATTGAGTACGACGACCTTTACGGCGCGGGATGCATGGGGCTGGTAAAAGCCGCTCGCGCTTTCGACGAAACCCGCGGCGTGAAGTTTTCGACATACGCCGTGCCCGTTATACTGGGCGAGATAAAGCGGCTTTTCCGCGACGGCGGCGCGCTAAAGGTCAGCCGAAGCGTTCGCGAACTTTCGCTCAAACTGGGGCGTTTGCGCGACGCTTTTTCAGCTGAGCACGGTCGCGAACCCACTGTCAGTGAACTTAGCGAGCTCAGCGGACATTCGCCCGAGGACGTTACGGAAGCGCTGGCGGCAGGTCAGCCGCCTATGAGCCTTACCGTGGAAACGGAGGACGGCACGGGCGAATTGGAGATACCCACCCCCGCGCCGGAGGACGGGCTTATCCGCCGGATAGCGCTGGAAAAAGCTATCTCCTCGCTGGAAGAAAAAGACCGCAGGCTCATCACCATGCGGTATTTTCAAGGCAAAACGCAGACCGAGATCGCGGCGGCGCTGGGCATGACGCAGGTGCAGGTATCGCGCCGCGAGAAAAAGCTGCTGCTCGCCATGCGGGAGAAATATTTCTAATTACAGTTCGTGATAATACACGCAGATATTCTCAAATTCGCCGCTGTTCAGGCGGAAGCCGTTTGGGATAGTGCCGAGCTGCACGAAGCCGAGCCGCTCGTAAAGATGCCGCGCGTGAACATTGCTTTCGACCACGGCGTTGAACTGGAGCAGTTTAAAGCCCAGTCGGCGGGCATTTTCAAGGCAGTCGGTCACCAGTTTTTCGCCGATATGCAAACCGCGCGCTTTAGAAGCGACGGCGTAGCTGGCGTTTGAGATATGCCCGCATCTGCCGACGTTATTAGGGTGGAGGATATACATTCCCAGCAGCTCGCCCGCCTCGTTTTCGGCAACGCCGCAATAGCTCTGCTGAGCGAAAAAGTCAGCCGCGTCGTCAGCAAGGGGCGATTCCTGCGGGAAAGCCACACCCTCGGCCACCACCTCGTTCCATATCTCAGCCATTTTCTGCACGTCCGCAGGCGCATATGCGCGGACGGTTATTTTACCAATATCAGACATTTATATACACTCCTATCGTCAAAATATACCTTTATAATAGGGCGGCGTTTCAGCCGTATACAATTATAGCACTGCGCGGCGAAAAAATCAAGTGTCGCGCCCTTGCAATTTGGCGGCAAGTATGATATAATTATAGTGTAAATATTTTTGACGGGAGTTGTGCAGATAATGACTTACAAGGAAAAATTTATCAAATTTATGGCAGACAGCGGCGTACTGACGTTTGGCGATTTCACGCTGAAGAGCGGCAGAAAAGCGCCGTATTTCATCAACGCGGGCAACTACAAGACAGGCGCGCAGCTTGCGAAGCTGGGCGAATTTTACGCGCACTGCATCAACGAGAACAACATCGAAGCCGACGTATTTTTCGGCCCTGCGTACAAGGGCATACCGCTTTCGGTTTCGGCGGCGGTAGCGCTTTACAACGAGTACGGCAAGGACGTAGCCTACTGTTTCGACCGCAAGGAGGTCAAAGACCACGGCGAGGGCGGAATGTTTGTCGGCAGAAAGCTTGAGGACGGCGACAAGGTAGTCATCATCGAGGACGTTATGACGTCGGGCAAAGCGCTGCGCGAGGTAATGCCGAAGCTCGAGGGTGCGGCCAAGGTAAACGTTACGGGCATGGTCATCACGGTAGACCGCATGGAAAAGGCGCTCAACAGCGAGCTTTCGGCGGTTCAGGACGCGTACAAGACCTTTGGCGTAAAGGTCTACTCAATCGTGACCATCGACGACATCATCGAGGCCATCAGAAACGGCATTGTTGAGGGCAAGGAATATCTTGACAAGATGCTGGAGTACAGAAAGACCTACGGGGTCGAGGGGTAAGTTGCCTTTTTCTATTAAATTTTATACAGCGTTCCTTTTTTTTGGGGGCGCTGTTTTTGTTTTGTGGGGGATTTATGTTTGGGGCTTTTACCGAGTTCGTTCAAGGGCGTGCGCCCTTGAAGGGTTTTATCTACGGGCGACTTACTAGGGGCAGCCCTCCCTTGCAGGGCATGCCCCTCTTGGAAAACAGTCCACCGGACTGTTTTCCAATTCACCCTATGCGGAGCGCCCTACG
>DBEZOM010000027.1:0-12077 GCA_048252855.1 Ruminococcus sp. | reverse complement strand
GTTACAAGATATAGCGACAATCTCCTTTATATATGGTATAATTAAAGTGCCGAAATAACTTTCTTAAAGGAGGATAATGGTAATGAAGAAAAGAATACTTAGTTTTCTGACTAGTATTGCGATGGTTTTCAGCCTTTTGATTGTGATACCTGCAAGTATTCAGGCAAGTGCGCTAGAACCAGAATACGCTATAAAAGCAATAAATGAACTTAAAGCAAAGTATCTGCATGGTACGATATGGCATGCAGATGGAAGTGACTATTTAGGAGCTTCGGGAACAGGTTCACAGTGTCAAGGTTATGCTTTTGAATGTCTTGATGCAATATTTGAAAGAGCTGGTAGAGGAGAATATTCTATACTAGACTATGAAACAAACTACTGCATCGGAGATGAAGTTAGAATTCCCGGAAGCCCTGGTCATTCATTGGTTATTGTCGGGATAGATGGTGATACGATCTCCTTTACGGATTGTAATTATATCGGTGTAAATAAAGTTCAATGGGGAACTATATCAAGGAGCGAACTTGCATCAAAAACAATCTATGTCCGCAGGAGAAACGGAAATACTTTAAAAACGCTTTCTTCTGATAACAGCCCTTTCAATACATCACCAAATAACATTGGTGACGATTTTTATGCAAGCATAATAAAAACAGATGGTTGGGCTACGCTTGCCGCAGTAAACGGCAATATTGAAATAGCAGCATCTGCGGCTGACGCATCTCAAATATGGCATTTTGTAAGACAGGAAGATAACTCTTATGTCATATATAACTGCAAAAGCAATAAAGTATTAGATGTAGATGGCGCTGGTACAACTGACGGAACAAACGTACAAGAGTATCCATACTGGGGTTCTGACGCTCAAAAGTGGTATATTTACGGTGAATGGTCAGGCGAATATGTGTTAAAGCCGAAAAACTGCAATAAGGTCCTCGATATTAGCAGCAATTCAAGCGCAATAGGTGCTAATGCACAGATATACACATACAATGGTGGAAATGCTCAGAAATTTGCTGTATACAAAACCGAAAAGGTAGGAGTTTCCACAGTTTCTGTAAAGCCCGGCAATTCCAATACAAATACTGTTTTTTCTTGGACAAAGGCTAATAATGCCAGCAACTATAACTTGAGGATCTCAAAAAAATCTGCCGATACAACATCATCATATAAGGACGTTTGGAGCTTAACAACTAATTCATACAGTGTCACTTTACCTGAAGGAAGTTACGAAGTATATGTCGACTCATGCAACTGTTTTTCATATGAAAAAAGCAATATTGTTTCATTTACAATTATAAAAGGCTCAACCCCGCATACTCACTCTTATACTTCAAAGATCACCACACAAGCGACATGCACAACAAGTGGTATAATGACATATACCTGCAAGTGCGGAGATACTTACACCAAAACCATTCCCGCCAAAGGTCACACCTCCAGCAACTGGATGATCGACAAACAGCCCGCTGTCAGCGTGAAAGGCTCAAAGCACAAGGAGTGCACGGTTTGCCATAAAGTCCTCGAAACTGCTGTGATCCCCGCGCTTGGTGCTGCCGATATTTCCGGCGCTTCCGTAACACTTTCGGCTGCTTCATACACATACAATGGCAGAGCAAAACAGCCAACAGTAACAGTTTCTCTTAACGGCAAAACTCTTGTAAAGAATACTGACTACACTGTGAGATATTCGTCAAACACCGCTATCGGCAATGCGAAAGTAACTATAACGGGCAAGGGCAAGTACACCGGAATTATCGCTAAGAGCTTCAAGATACTGCCTGCAAAACAGAATATCAGCAAGATCTCGGCTCAGAAGAGCGGCTTCGCGCTGACATGGACTAAGGACACCAATGTCACCGGCTACCAGGTACAGTACGATGTAAATAACAATATGGCGTCCGGAAAGTCGACTTATGTCAAGACGAACGCGACTTACAAAAAAACGATCTCAGGTCTGAAATCCAAAAAGACCTACTACGTCCGCGTGCGTTCCTACAAGACCGTCAACGGCATAAAGTACTATGGTTCATGGTCGGCTGTAAAGTCGATAAAAACAAAGTAAAAACAAATATAAATCGGCAAGGACTCTATAGCAGAACAAAGATATACTAGATAAAAAAAAACGGCAGCCCGTACACTATCGTACCGACTGCCGGTTTTTTCATTTTATATTAGGGGATCTTCTATCACAAACTAGCGTCCGCCAACTTCTTCTGCACCCTCGTCGTAACTATGATGTAGTACGCGTCGTCGGCTACTGTCAGCGATTTCTCGTCGATGGCGTTTATCTTGTCCATCCACTCGGTCTCCTGCGATACCATGTCCAGATAATCGTTCATCATTTCCATCTGGTCGCCCTCGCCCGAATTGTACTTGTTCATGAACTCGATGTACTGGTCAAAGAACGCTTCGTAGCCGTCCATGACTTCCTTGAAATCTGCCGATACCAGCGAGTAATCTCCGCCCTCTATCGCTTTCTTTATGTCGTCAAGGCTCGGCTCGCTCTCCTTAGGCTCTTCCTCAGTTTTCTTGGTCTCTTTTTCGGTCTTTTTCGTTTCCTTCGTCGCCTTGGTCTCCTTCTCGGGCTTGCTCTCGGCGGGCGCTTCCGTCTGCTTCGTTTCCGCTTCGCTGTCCTTGAATTTGTCAACTAATGCGTCGAGGTCTATGTCGTCCGCTTCGCTCTCAGCCGCCGAGCTTGTTTCGCTTGAAACGTCCTCCGCTTTATCGCTGTCCTTGTCGCCGGTGACCTGCGTTATCACGATCAGCAGTATGTATACCACCCACGCCGCCGCGATTATTCCGTAGCGCACCTTGTCCGCCAGCTTCTTGTTTCTCAGCATAAGTATCGTCAGCGGTACGGGGAATATGAATATCCAGCCCAGCGCCCAGAGCAGTGTTTTGTTGCGTTTGCTGCGCTCCGCTTTCTGCTCTTTCGCACGCGCGTACTTCTTGTCCTCGCGGTCGCTGATGAAGTTCAGCATCGACTCCATATCGCCCTTGCGCTCATTTACGATGTTGGTGTTGTAGGTGTTGTGCTCTACCTTATAATTATTCACCGCTTTTGATACTACGAATGTTTCTCCGCAGTAGCGGCATACCGCCGTTTCCTGCTTGGGGTCTACCTCCAGCTCGCCGCCGCAGGCGGTGCACTTTGCGGGTACGAACTGCGTGCTGTTTTCCGTGCCGAATTTTTGTTCACTCATGTTAAAAATCTCCTCTGAAATTTATTTTTGGCTCAGCTTGGTTAAGCTGTATCTTTTGTGTGTCTATATTATATCACGCCCATATAGTCCATATAAAAACGGATTCCGCCAAAAAAAATAACCCCCTGCGTATTTCCGCAGAGGGTCATTTTACTGTATTATGCTAGTTTCGTCACGTCACTTGTCCCGATTATCTATCGCGTACACGATGCACGCCGCTGCCGCTATTACCGCGAAAAGCAGCGCTCCGCCGAAGCTGTTATCCAGCGTCGCGCCGACGAAAAAGCCGACTGCCGCAGCTATCGCCATGATTATAACAGCGACCACTGTTCTGAATTTTTTCATGCGTTTTCGTCCTCCCAGTCCTCGCTGAGTTTCATGTAGAGAAGCGGGTAGGGCGCGCCCTGCTCGTCGCAGTCCGTCCTTTTGCAGATCGCGAAGCCCATGTGCTCGTAAAAGCCCGCCGCCTGCGGGTTCTGCTCGTTTACCGTAAGCTCGTTCACGCCGTAAACGCTCACCGCCCGCCGCAAAAGCCGACTTCCTATACCCATGCCCCTGTACTGCGGCGCGATGAAGAGCATCTCCAGCCGCGCGCCCTCAGTGCCCATAAATGAGATGGCTCTGCCCTGCCCGTCCTCGGCGACCGTCAGCCGCTCAACGCCGTCAAGCGCCTGCGGAACGTAGGTCTTTATCTGCGCTATCTCCGCTTCGCTGAGAAAAAGATGCGTTGCCCGCACCGAGTCCTCCCAGACTTTCAGCAGCTCCGCCGTCAGCCGCTCGCTTCTCTCCGCAGGTTCGTAAATATTCACTGTAAGCATATCTCCTCCACCAGTGCGAGCCATTCATCGGTGTGCAGACCGAAAAATTCCTCGTGACGCATATCATGCTCGTGTATCACGGGCGATTTGAAATACTTCTTGTACCGCGCGAGGTACTGCTCGCCCATCTTCTTTGCGTAAAAAACGTGTATCTCGGTCTCGCCGTTGTCGATCTGCTCGGGCAGCGGCGTTGTGAGGTCTGACTTGAACTGATTTTTCAGGCTCTCTTTCGTGATGAAGCTCATATCGTACTTATCCCTGCCCGTCATCGCGACAAACGTGCGGTTGTAGGGGTCGGGGTCTGCCATCTGCTGAGCATAGCGCTTCTGCATAAGCTTTGACTTATAGCTGCCCGTGTGGATAAAATTATAGGTAACTTTTACCACAAGTGCGGTCATTATGCTCGCCTTTACGCCGCCCGCCTGATCCATGTCAGAGCTGCCGATAATGCCGTACTGCATATGTATATTGTGCCTTGCCGCGAGCTGCGCTACGAATGTGCCGCCCAGCGAACAGCCGTAAGCCGCGCATATCCTGCCGCCGTAGTTATCTTTAATGTACTTTTCTATCCGCGCCAGCTCGTCCTCTACGCTGACGTAGCTTTCGGTATCGCTCTCGTTAAAGCCGGTGTACGCCACAGCCGCCACGCGAAATTTCTCCGCCAGCTTATCTATCACCCCGCCGAAATTGCCCTTCCAGTAGCACATCGTGCCGGGCAGAAGCATTATCACCTGCGCGTTTTTATCGCCAAATTCATGTACGGTCATATATACCTCCCGCAAATATGCTCGTGTTCGCATTTATTTACATCTTAATTATACCATAACGCTCCACTAAAAGTCAAGTTAGTTATACCTAATTTGTTCACAAAAAATTATCATTTGCACCCCTTGACTTAGAGCGCGCTTCAAGGTTTATAATAGTTATAGAATAAAATTTATGGAGGTAATTTATCATGGTAAAACAGACAGCGGGCCGCGACGCTCTTGGCGAATTCGCGCCCAAATTTGCTCAGCTCAACGACGATGTGCTTTTCGGCGAGGTCTGGAGCCGCGAGGACAAGCTTTCTCTGCGCGACCGCAGCATAGTTACCGTAACGGCGCTGATGGCGCAGGGTCTTACCGACAGCTCTTTCCGCTACCATATCGAGTCGGCGAAGAAAAACGGCGTTACCGCCGAGGAGATGGCGGAGATAATCACCCACGCCGCATTTTACGCAGGCTGGCCCAAAGCATGGGCGGCTTTCCGCATGGCTAAGGAAGTTTACGCCGAGGACTAAAGCGATAGCATATCCCGCAAATTCAAATACAGTAAGAAAAGACCTCTGTTCATTGAAACAGGGGTCTTTTTCCTTAATTTTCGTACTTATTTTCAAACACCTGATGATCCTCGGCGGGGTCTGGCTCGAATGAGAAAATGTCCTCCACCGCCGCGCCGAAAACTTTCGCTATGTCCATAGCCAGTTTCAGCGAGGGGTTGTACTGCCCTTTTTCCAGTCGGATTATCGTTTCGCGCCGCACGCCTACCTTTTCGGCAAGCTCGCCCTGCTTCATATTCAGCCGCGCGCGGTACTCTTTCAATTTCGTTTTTAGCTGCGGCATCACTCGTCACCCGCGCTCTCTTCGTCATCGTCATCATCGTCACAATCATCGCCCGCCGCCGTGCGGTCGTAGTAGATGAAAAATCCGCTTTCCATTGCGAAATATGCGCTGAATATAATAAACCATATATTGTTGACCAGATCAGAGTTCAGCTTTATCGTGATACTGCCGTTCCAAAATATAGTCGATATTAGCACTACGCCAAGTATTATCCAAAACACCAAGCCTATTTTTTCATGTGCTTTCACCATATTTTCTTTCGCCAGCTCGTCCTCTACTTCTACCGGGCGTTTTAATATGCCTACATAAGCCCAGCGCACTGCCAGTATCAGCGCGGCTATCAGCGCAGCATAATCCAGCACTTTAAATATCGTAGCTTTTCCGAAATCTGCGTAGTTTGTTATGATCTCGAAGATCTCTGCAACAAACAGCGCCACCATAGAGGAAAATCTCGCCATATGCAGATCATGCAGGGTCAGGAGTTGTTATGTTGTCTTTTCTTACTTTAAATTCTCGATCATAGCTTTATCCAATTCCTTTCGTCCGATCTTGTAAAGTGACTTATTCATCACCTTATGTGACAATAATATCACTATTTCTGCCGGTTGTCAATAGCTAAAGTGACAAATCCATCACTTTTGTATACCTGCACAATTTCGCCGACCCGCCGTGATGTATTTTATACAAAAAAGCAGACGCTTGCCGAAAATGCAAACGTCTGCCGAAATATTGCTATGAAAAATTTACAGCGCCTCGCGGTATATCTGCTCCACCTCTTCACGGCTGAACGTAACGGGCGCGTTTTTGAGGTTGCCTATCGAGATCTTCATGCAGTTTTCGGTCATCCAGGGCACGTCCTCCGCCGTGATACCAAGGTCGCCGAGCTTCACGCTGAGGTCTATCGCTTTGAGAAAACTGCGTATGCTCTCGGCGCAGTCCTCCGCTCCGCTGCCGCCCAGCAGTACCGATACACGCGCGAATTTCTCGGGGTCGGCGGGAGCGAGCCGCTCGACTATCGGCGGGGTGAGCGCCGCAAGTCCCCTGCCGTGGACGATGTTTTTCAGACCCGAAGCGGGGTGCTCCATGCCGTGCGCCGCCGAAACGCCCGCCGCGCCTATCACCATTCCGCCCAGCGTAGCCGCCAGGCTTACAGCTTCCCATTCCGCCGCGCCGCCCTCGCCGGACACAAGCTTCGGCAGATTATCCGCCAAAAGCTGCATACCCAGCAGCGCCTGCGCGTCGGTGATGGGGTTCGCCTTTTTCGAGGTGTACGCCTCGAGCGAATGTGTAAAAGCGTCGAAGCCGACGGAGGAAAGCACGCTCTTCGGCATAGTGGTCATAACGTCGGGGTCGATAACGGAAACGCGCGGCATGACCTGCATGGTGTAAAGCGCCTTTTTGTCCTTAGTTTCGGGGTTGGTCAGCACGGCTATCTGATTGCCCTCGCTGCCAGTGCCGCAGGTGGTTGGCAGAAGCACTATCGGCAGCGCGCCCGCGCCCTGCTTTTTGCCGAAAATGTAGTCGGAAACATCGCCCGCGTTTACGGTGCAGAAAGCGATAGCCTTAGCCGCGTCCATTATCGAGCCGCCGCCCACGCCGAGGATAACGCCGCAGCCCTCAGCCTTAGCCAGTTCAACTCCCTCGTAAACGGTGGTGGTCAGCGGGTTTTGCATAACTTTGTCGAAAACCGCAGCGCCCAGCCCCGCCGCTTTGAGCGAAGCGAGCACCCTGTCCAGCAGACCCGAGCGCTTAGTGCTGCCCGTGCCCGTTACCACAAGCACCTTTTCGCCGCCTATCTCTTTGCAAATATCGCCTATCTTATCCGCCAATCCCCTGCCGAAGCGCAGGTCGGCGGGCATATGATAACTGAAATCCATAGTAAAAGCCCTCCACTTTAAACCGTTTAAACCGAAAGAGAGCGAACTAACGCCCTCTTTGCAGTTTCATATTTTAATATGTTATCACTTCTCAAGCGACTTTACAGCGTCCGCGATTATCTCGGCGGCCTTGTCGCATTCCTTTTCGGTGAGTATCAGCGGGGGCACCATGCGGATAACGCTCGAGCCGATAGCTGTGATGATGAGCTTTCTGTCGAAGCAGGCGTGCTTTATGTCCACCGCGTTGAAGCCGTCCTCAAACTCTACGCCTACCATAAGGCCAAGTCCGCGAACTTCCTTGACGTGCGGCACAAGCTCTCTCAGTTTGTCCATAAAGTAAGCGCCCATCTTCTTAGCGTTGCCCGCAAGATCTCTGTCGAGCAGCTCGCCTATCTGTGCGAGCGAAGCCGCGCAGGCTACGGGGTTTCCGCTGTATGTGCTGCCGTGCGAACCGCTGGTAAAGCTCTTCGCGACCTCTTCCTTAGCGCAGATAGCGCCGATGGGAAGTCCGCCGCCCATAGCCTTCGCCATAGAAACGATGTCGGGCTTGATGCCGTAATTCATGTAAGCCATTACCTCGCCCGTTCTGCACCAGCCTGTCTGAACTTCGTCGAGGCAGAGCAGAAGTCCCTTTTCGTCGCAGAGCTTTCTCAGGCCCGTCATAAACTCCTTAGTAGCGGGGTTTACGCCGCCCTCGCCCTGTACAGGCTCTACCATGATGGCGATGGTGTTTTCGGTGATAGCATCCTCAAAAGCTTTCAAATTATTATATTCAGCATACTTGAAGCCGGGGGTCATAGAGCCGAAGCCCTGCTGTATAGCGGTATCGGGCTGGCCGGTAGCGGACATCGAGCCGAAGCTTCTGCCGTGGAAGCCCATCTTAGCGGTGATGATCTCGTACTTATTCGGGCCGTAGTGGTCGATACCGTACTTTCTCGCCAGCTTTATCATAGCTTCGTTCGCCTCAGTACCCGAGTTCTGGAAGTAGATCTTATCCATGCCGATGGTGTCGCAGATCTTCTTAGCCAGCAGCGCCTGCGGAATGGTGTAGGGGTAATTGAATGTGTGGATAAGGTCTGCCGCCTGCTCCTGTATAGCCGCGATGACCTTTTCGTTGCAGTTGCCCGCGCTGTTTACCGCGATACCTGCGTAAAAGTCGAGGTAAGCGTTGCCCTTTTCGTCGTAGATGTACATATCCTTCGCAGTTTCCGCAATGAAATCGAAACGCTCGTAGGTCTCTATCATATACTTTTTTACCAGCCCTTTAAGCTCCTCTGCGGTAAGTCCTGTGTCTTTCAGTTTCATGGTCAAAACCCTCCCAAAAATTATAGTTTTTCTATGCCGAGATAATTCATTTTTATCTTGACATAATCTTCAATAAGCTGAACGCACTGCTCTATGCCTACCTTTTCGCTGTTTAGCGTAAGGTCGTAGTTGATGGGGTTCGTCCAGTAGTTGCCCTTAGTGTAATACTTGTAATAATTCGCGCGGTACTTATCGGTAGTTACGATGTTCTTTTCCGCCACCGCTTCGTTTACCTGCATATGCTCCATCGTGCGCTTTAAGCAAAAGTCGCGCGGTGCTTCGATGTACAAGCTTATTACGTTATCCCTGCCGCGGAGTATCCAGTCGGCGCACTTGCCGACTATCACGCAGGACTGCGTTTCCGCCAAGTCTAGGATTATCTTTTTCTGATATTCAAAAAGCGCGTCGTCGGAAACGAACTTGCCTTTTGTGATGTAGCTGCGCGCCCTCGGCAGACCTTTCATGAATGCCGAAAAGCCGCCCTTTTCGCGTATCTTCTCGTTCACCTCGTTAAAAAGCTCCTGATCCAGACCGCTAAGCTGCGAGGCGAGCGTTAAAATTCGGTTCTCGTAGCAGGAGATACCGAGGTCTTTTGCCACGCGCGAGGCTATCTCTTTACCGCCGCTGCCGAAGCCGCGGGCTACTGTAATAACGATATTGTTCATGCGCCAGCCGCCTCCTTGCCATCGCCGTCCGAACTATCCGAGCCGTCGCCCTCTAAGAAGCGCGAGAGAAATTCTCTCGTTCTCGGGTTCTTCGGGTGGTAGAAAAGCTCCTGCGGGGGCGCGTCTTCCACGATATAGCCCTTATCCATAAATATCGTGCGGGTAGAAACATCTCTTGCGAAAGCCATCTCGTGCGTTACGATTATCATGGTGAGTCCCGTCTGCGCCAGCTCTTTCATTACGTTGAGCACGCCGCCGACCATCTCGGGGTCAAGCGCGGAGGTAGGCTCGTCGAAAAGCAGCACTTCGGGATTCATGCAGAGCGCACGCGCTATCGCAACGCGCTGTTTCTGACCGCCCGAAAGCTGAGCGGGGTAAGCGTTGATGTAAGGCGCCATGCCTACTGCTTTCAGATGCTTTATCGCGCGCTCGCGGGCTTCTTCTTTCGATTCATGCAACACGGAAGTTACAGCTATCATGCAGTTTTTCAGCACCGTCATGTTGTTAAAGAGGTTGAAGGACTGGAAAACCATGCCCACCTTAGAGCGGTAGCTGTTTATATCACGCTGTTTATCGGCGACCACGCTGCCGTTGAAATATATCTTTCCGTCAGTCTGCCGCTCGAGCTTATTGATGCAGCGCAGCAGGGTAGATTTTCCCGAACCGGAAGAGCCTACTATGCAGATAACTTCGCCCTTGCCCACGGTAAAATCTATCTTTCTCAGCACCTGATGATCTCCGAAAGACTTGCTCAGGTCTTCTATCGCTATTACTTTATCGTTATATTTTGTTTCAGCCATTTCAGATCCCTCCAGTTACATTTTCTCTTCGATGTATTCGGTAGCGAGAACGTAGTCGCTCTTGTTGCCCAGCTTCTTCTCCAGCGCCATAAATACTCTGTTGAATATGAAGCAGAGAACGAAGTAGATGACTGCGATAACGAGGTAAGCCTCGAAATACTTGTAGTAAGTACCGCCCGCCGTCTTTGCAACGAGGAACAGCTCCGATACGCCGATGACGTTCAGTACCGAGGTCATCTTGAGGTTTGTAAGGAAGGTGTTTACCATTTCGGGAACTACGTTCTTGAAAGCCTGCGGCAAAACTACCAGCAGCATAGTCTTCATAGGCGACATACCCAGCGACCAAGCGCCCTCTTTCTGGCCCTTGTCCACCGAATTGATACCGCCGCGCACCGTTTCAGCCATGTAAGCGCCGGTATTGAGCACGGTAACGATTATACCTGCGAGCACGGGGGTGATGTTTACCTCCGCTTTCAGCAGACCGTAATAAACTATCATGCCCTGTACTATCATAGGCGTGCCGCGGAATATCTCGACATACACGAGGCAGATGATCTTTAGCAGGCGCATAAGTATGCGCTTTATGATATTGTCATCTTTGTTTATCTTGATATCCTGTACTATGCCCACGAGGTAGCCCACGATGAAGCCGACCAGTGTGCCGACTATTGAAATGTAAAGCGTTATCCACAAGCCTTGCAGGAACATATCCTTGTATTCAAGAGCTATATACACGATCCACTCGATCATGTTGGTAGGATCTTTGAAATTCATAACATTTCCCCTTTTCTCAGTTTATAAATTATAGATAGGTATTTTGCCCTTACGGCTCAGAATGACCGCATTTCAGCAGTCATTCTAAACTTTCAGGTATTGTATTCTTATCAGTCGGAAGTCTGATCTAAGATTTAGTTAGCCGCGGGCTGCGAAGATATTGCAGTTTCCATCAGCTCGTCCATCTTTGCCTTGTCATTCCACTCCAGCTTATCCATAGCACCCTGTATCTTGTCGCGAAGCTCGGTGTCGTCCTTTCTGGTAGCTATGCAGACGTTGGTCATTTCCTGGTCGTTCTGGAAAGCGTCGTTTTCGTCAAGTCTGATGAGCTTGAGATCCTTGTTGGTCAGCAGCGCCGATTCAGCAGTAGGAACGTCGATAACGGCTACATCCGCTACGTTGTTTGAGATCGCGAGGAATACCTCTGCGGTAGTTTCGTAGTTAGAACCAAGCTTTCCGTCGGGGATCTGGTCGAGCAGGTCTACCCAGCCTGTGCCGAGCTGCGTGGTAACGGTAACGTTCTTGCCTTTCAGCTGCGAAAGTCCCGTAACGTTCGCGAGGTCTGAGTCAGCCTTTACTACTATGCAGTTATCTCTGTAATAGTAAGGCTCGGTGAAAGCGTAGGATTTTTCGCGCTTAGCAGTTCTGCCCATGCCTGCGATGATGCAGTCATATTCGCCCGAATCCATGCTGAGGCCTATCGAATCCCACTCTACTTTATGTATCTCGAGGTCCATATCCAGCTCGTCGGCGATCTTCTGCGCTACCATTACGTCGTAGCCGTAAGCGTAGCTGCCGTCCTGACCGTATATCGGTACAGCCTTGCCGCCGTCGGGGGTGTCCTCGGTTTTCTTCGTCCAGTTAAAAGGTGCGTATGCGCATTCCATACCTACTCTGAGAACCTTTCCGTCAGCCGCCGCCTTAGACGAATCTCCGTCGCTGCCGCCGCAGGAAGATAACATTCCCATGCAAAGACAACCGGCTGTGATCGCTGCGAGTACCCTTTTAAAACTTCTTTTCATTTTTGACCA
>DBEZOM010000026.1:0-4391 GCA_048252855.1 Ruminococcus sp. | reverse complement strand
CGATAAGGCTCTCGTGGCGCGAGCGGTAGTGCCATTTCAGATACTCCTGCGGCATCGAGATCGCCAGGCAGTCGTCAAGCAGGCTCTCGAGGTCTTCCTTATCGCTGTTCTCTTCGTCGATCCTGTTTGAGGAGAAGAAGTTCGTCGGCGGAAGCTGTTTCGGGTCGCCGACTATCACAACGTTTTCGCCGCGCGCGATAGTTCCCGCCGCCTCAGCCGTCGGAAGCTGCGAAGCTTCGTCGAAGATCACGAGGTCGAATTTCGGGAACGATGGGTCGATGTACTGCGCCACCGAGATCGGGCTCATCAGCATACATGGGCAAAGTCGGCGCAGCAGAGTAGGTATCTTATCGAAAAGGCTTCGCAGGGACATCATTCTGCCGCCGCTTTTTATCGCGCGCTTGAGTATGCCCATCTCAGAAGCGGCGGAGCAGGCGCTGCCCGCAACGGGTATTTTTGCCGAGAGCCGCGCTGCAAGCTCCTGCACCGTCAGCCGCGAGAAGCGCTCGGTCTCCAGCTTGAACTGCACTATCAGATCGTTCAAACTGTTGCTGCTAAAGCCTTTCAGCCGTTCGTCGGCGTGTATCATCGCGAGCGCGAGCTGGTAATGCAGTGCGCACGAGAACGCCGTTTCAACGTTTTCACTGCCGACGTTTCCCGCGCGGTAGCTCTCGCTTACGCAGGCAAGTCCGCTGTCCGCAAGGGCTTTGTCGGCGATGTTGAATTCCGCCGCGTACCTCAGTTTGTCGGCGTTTTCGGCGTAAACACGCAGCCTTTCCGCCGCCGCGTTCAGCCAATCGTTCTGACCGTCAAGCTCGCTGATGTCAACGGCAAATTCTTTTTCAAACGCCGCCAGTTTTTCCAGACAGTCCGCCAGCGCCGCGCCCTCAGCACCGCAGTTCGCCGCCGCAAGCTTTTCGGCTATCTCAGCGGGCGAAACTCCGCCCTTAGCCCTTATCGCAGACATCACGGCGGCGGTCTTTGCGGACGCTTTTTCCAGCGCGCTCCAGTCGGTCTGCTCGTTCATGTACAGTCCCGTCAGCATCGCCGCAACGTCGCTCGGCAGGCTGCGCAGAGTTTCCCGCATCTCGCCCGCCGCGCAGAGCTTATCGAGTATGGCGGCAAGGTCGGTCTTTTTCACCACGGCGGGGTCTTTTGCGTGCAGTTTCAGCTCTTTCACAAGCTTGCTCAGCCCCAGCGCTTTCGGCAAGAACCACGAAGCCTCAGCCTGCTTGCGGCGCTGTCTTGCCTCCGCCGCGGGGTAATCGAACACGCTTTTTTCAAAGCTTCCGCCGATCTCCGCGCAGAGTGCGCTGTACTGTTTGCCGAGCGCGACGGTCTGCGTTATCTTCTCGGAAAGCACGTCGTAATGCGGTGCGGCGAGCAGCGCGGGCAGAAGTTCGCCCTCCATACGCGTTGCCGCAAATATCTCCGCGAGCATTTTTACCGATGGCTTATCGAGCGCGCCATGATAGCCGTAAGCTTCGGCGAGGGTGTGCGCGTGGCGAGCCGCGGCGTTCGACTTTTCAGACAATTCATCAGCCAGCGCGCGAAATCTGTCGCGCTGATCTATAGAGTACGCCGTAACGCCAACGCCGTTCAGCGGGAAATCTGCAAAGCTGCCCGTTTCGGCGATCGCGACCGAATATTTGTGCACCAGCTCGGCGTAAAGCGCAAGCTGATCTTTCGTAAGTTCGGCGGGGGCGGCGTGCGAAAAGCTTATCCTGCCCTGCTCGTCGGCGGCGCGCTCGTATGCCGAGATCGCGTCAAAAAGGCTCATGCCGCAGGCGCGCTTTTCGTGCAGAGCGGTTATCGTATCGTTCAGTTTGCGCTTCTGCTCGCTCAGCTTGTCCGCTTCGGCGGCGTACTCCTCGGGCGACTTTATCCTGCCGACCTCGAGCGCCTTGTTCAGCTCGGCGAGCACGGAGGATTTATTGGTCTTATTGGAATGAAGCTCCAGACAGAACGGGTCAAGACCTAAGTTTTCAAGGCGCTTCTGCACCACGTTGAGCGCCGCCATTTTCTCGGCGACGAAGAGCACGGTCTTGTCATTATAAAGCGCGTTCGCGATCATGTTCGTGATGGTCTGCGACTTGCCCGTACCAGGAGGGCCGTGCAGAACGAAGCTTTGTCCCCTGCCCGCGGCGGCGATGGCGGCGAGCTGAGAAGAGTCGGCGCTCATCGGAACAGCCATGTTCGCAAGGTCGGGCGCGGAGTCGATATTTTCGGGCGTTAGGTCGATATTCTCGGGCGAATAGGTCAGCCTGCCCTCGATAAGGCTGGAAACCACCTTGTTTTCTTTCAGCTCGTCGGCGCGGTTGCGCAGATCGTTCCACATGACGAACTGGCTGAACGAAAACAGCCCGATGAAGGCGTATTCCTCGATATTCCAGCGCTTTTTGCCCATTATCGCCTGACGAATGGTGTTGAACACCAGCGGCAGATCTATGCCCTGTTCGTCGAGCGGCAGGGGGTCAAGCCCCGTGATCTTGATGCCGTGATCCTGCCGCAGGTACTCCAGCAGGGTGACGTTTATCTGCGTTTCCTCCTGACGGCTTCTTATAACGTAGCCCTTGTTGCGGCTGTTGCGCACGATGTCGATCGGGATAAGCACAAGCGGCGCGTAGCGGGGTCTTTCAGAAAGGTCGCTTTCAAACCAGCGCAGCAGACCCAGCGAGAGGAAGAGCGAGTTGCTGCCGTTTTCCTCCATGCTGACTTTCGCCGAGCGGTAGAGGTTTTTCAGCGCGGTTTCAAGCTCAGTTTCGCTGAGAAAAGTGCGTATGCGCTTGTTTTTAAACTCGGCTTCCGCGATGTTCGTGATGAGGTCTTTTTCATTTTCTATCGCGAATATCTTTGCGTCGCGCACCGAGACCGTCCACTCAGAGGGTATCTCCATTATGCGGAAATCGCTGCCGCTCGCAAGCTCATCCTCCAGTTTCGCGAGGTCGGCGGTCATAAGCTGCATCGTGCTTTTTGTAACGCGGAAATTCAGCAGCGAGTTGCGCAGGCTGAAATCCAGCAGCTTGCGCTCCCATATCCTTATTTTAGTAACAGGCTGATCGCTGCCCTCGGCGACCTTGCCGAGCATCGAGCTGTTCAGTTCTGAGGGCGCGCGGACCTCCTGCGACTTTTCATTCTCCCCCGCGAGCTGTATGCCCGAGTAGGAAAGCTCGGGGCGCAGTGGGATAGGGCGGATACCGCTGCCCCTGCTGCGCTGAATATCCACCACGCAGTCAAAGTTGGAAACATCGTTGAGGTGGTCTTTGCCGTGTTTCAGCGCGCGGTCGAAATCGGCCGTTCTGCCGTCAACGAAGTCGGTGCACTCGACAAGCAATATCTCCTCAGCGTCCGCCGCGACACGTTTTTCAAGGGCGGAAATATCGTCAACGCAGCAGTCGGCGAAAGTTTCGCTCTCCAGCCAGCAGCCGCAGAAAGCGTGGCCTTTGAGGAAAACGAGCAGCGGGTGCAGACCCACCGCCTCGAGGCAGGAAGCGTAAAGCAGCGCAAGGTCAAGGCAAGTGCCCATCTTCTGCTCGAGCACCCTATGCGGCAGGCGCACACGTTGACCCGACATTTCGTAGCTTGCGGGCGGGTTATTATAGATAATTTTCTGCTGCGCCAGCGCCGCGTATATCGCCGCCATTTGCAGCTTTACGTTATTGGGATTTTGAGTCTGGTAGCCTGTAAACGCGGAGTCGTCCTTCCACTTTTTGAGGAAAAGCGAAGCGTCGTGCACCACCGCGGAAACAGCGGGGTGGTTCGGCGTAACGAAAGCGGCGATTATCTCGGGCATAACGGCAAGGCCGCTCCACTGATCGTAAGCGAGCAGCTCGATCTGATCTTGATAAGTAAAAATATTCTCATCGCCGCGAATCACATCGACGGTGATATTGCCGATCATTTTTTCGGTAAGCGAGAAAAGAAAATCGGTATTCGTCGCGATCTTGACGGGCGAGATCTCGACAGAGCCATTTGCCGGAATATTCTCGACATGGCAAGTAAAGGTCTTAGCGAACTCTGGCTCAAAGCTGATCTTGAGATCTATATTTTCAAGCGCGGCGTCAGAAGCGTTAGTAACGACAAGATTTCTGATAACGGGAACATAATTTTGCTGCATAGCGAAATTTATGGAAGCATTTATATTCCCGCTGACGGAAACGATATTATCCACAATTACCCCTCCGATAAAGAATTTTTTAGTTTTGTCAGCAAGATATGACATTGATTATATTATAGCATATTTTTGGACGGTTGGCAAATGTTTTTTGAACATAGATAAGATCGCAAATACAGAAATAAGATTTTTGAATTATTCTTTCATGTCGAAAATAATGTCGAAAAGTTTTTTACAAATTGGTTCTAAAACCATTGCAATATTATGAATAATGTGT
>DBEZOM010000025.1:0-3955 GCA_048252855.1 Ruminococcus sp. | reverse complement strand
AGCTAAGGGTATTTCACTTAGTAATTTCATTCTTTTCGTTCTCTGTTCTACCATTTTATTATACAACACCTTTTGCGCCGCCGTCAAGAACAATTGCATTACATAAGATTACAATTTCGTTACAGCTTCAATATATATTGTAATCTTTCTGTTATATATCAACATATTGTGCTGTATATACAAAGATCCGACCGCCCTGCCCCGGTAAGCAAAGCGGCCGGAAGATCTATCAGTTTTCGCCGAGCACCATTTCAAATGTCGCTCTGGGGTTGCCGTCGGCGTCATCGTCTATCATCTTAGCCTCTTTTATGACGATCGGCGTTGTGGGCGATGAGATCGCGCCGTCCGTGCCGGTAACGCGCTCTACGTTGAGGAACGAATCAACTACCTCCATGCCCTCGGTCACCTTGCCGAAAGCTGCGTACTGTCCGTCGAGGAAAGTGCAGTCGTCGGTATAGCAGATGAAGAACTGCGAAGAAGCGCTGTCGGGGTCTTGCGAACGCGCCATAGATACTACTCCGCGGGTGTGCGAGAGCGTATTGTCAACGCCGTTCTGCGAAAATTCGCCCTTGATATTGCTGTCGCTGCCGCCCGTGCCGTTGCCGTTCGGGTCGCCGCCCTGCGCCATGAAATCCTCTACCACGCGGTGGAAGGTCAGGCCGTTGTAAAAGCCGTCGCTTACCAGCTTCTCGAAATTCTCGCAGGTTATCGGCGCGTACTCGGGGTAAAGCGTTATCGTGAACGTTCCGAGCTGGGTCTTTGAGTCCTCAGCGGAAGCGATCTCTGCCGCCGACTTTGTTTTATCCTCGCTCTTAGAGCTGTCGTCTGTACCGCCGCAGGCCGCGAGCGTAAAGCAGAGCGCCGCTGCCGCAAGACCTGCCACTATTCTTCCCAATATTTCCATTTTCAAATTTCCTTTCGTTGTGCGTTAGATCACTTGGTAGCCGAAGTTATCAGCGCGTCTACCAGCTCGGGGAACTTCCATTCGGGTATCATGCTTCTGTCCATCAGACCGAAATTCTCGCCGTTGCCGAACGTCGCGTTGTTGTCCCACCAGAGCATAGGCACGCCGTACTCCGCGCCCTTGCCTACATAATATTCGGCACAGGCTATGCGGTCTTCGAGGTTGTTCTTGTTTACAGTGCCGAATTCGCCGATGATAACGGGCACTTTCTTCTGCAAAAACAGCTCGTCGAGGTTGAGGAAGAGTGTGTCTATCTCGCTGGTGTTGTCGGGGTCCCACTTATCCGTGCCCTTAGTGTCGAGCGCGAGGGAGTACGGCAGGTATGCGTGCACCGAAACTATGACCTTATCGTCGTCCTCCGGCAGCCATACGTTTTCAAGGCACTTTCTGCCCGAAGAAGCCGCGTAGCCCGTCAGCATGAGGTGACGTTTAGCGTTGTTGCCGCCGCTGTTTCTAACGGTTTCGTAGAAAGCCTTAGCGTACTCCTGTACCACCGCGCGGCTCTCGTCGTCGCCGCCTGTCCACTCCATAGGCGTTTCGCGGCAGCGCGGCTCGTTGAGTCCCTCGAAGATGAGGTGCTCGTCGTAGCCCTTGAATTCCTCAGCTATCTGCGACCAAAGCGCTTTGAGCTGCTCTATGTCCTGATCTTTATTTTCGTTGGTCGGGAAATACCATTCCTCGTGGTGGGTGTTGAGTATAACGAAAAGTCCGTTGTTTATACCGTAGTCAACTATCTCGTGCACGCGCGCCATCCACTCGGGGTCTACGTTGTAATTTTCGTCCATATGTGTACCCCACGATACGGGAACGCGCATAACGTTAAAGCCGGTATCCGCGAGCAGCTTCGCCATAGCCTCGGTAGTGGTAGCGGGCTGCCAAGCGGTTTCGGCGTCAAGGCCCTCGCCCGTAGCGTCCATAGTGTTGCCCAAGTTCCAGCCTATCTTCATTTCCTTTACCAAGTCCCAAGAAGATATGTCGCGTATCTCCATATTCACTTCTTTTTTCTCCGCTGCGGAGTCGGTCGCCGAAGCGGCAGAGGCGTTGTCAGAGCTTTTATTATCGCTGCCGCCGCAGGCGGTAAGGCAGCCGAAGCACATAGCGGCAGCAAGCACGCCCGCCGCAAATCTTTTTGCTTTCATATTATTATTCCTTTCGTTGTATCATATTTACTTATACTGTTCGGGCACATAAAGTCCCGCTATTTTCTTATTCTTCACTGCGTCAACGTACTGCGCTATATCGGTTATCGGCTCTTCGGTGAGCACTCCGAAAAATCTGTCGCCGCCTATATGGTGGCAGTCGCTGCCCGCCGTTGCGGTAAAGCCGTACTGCTCGGCGTACCACTTCGCGCGCTCGTTCCAGACCTTTTCAGCGTTGCCGCCGTTGTATATCTCCACGCCGTCGGTATGCCAGGGTAGGAATTTCAAGTCGAAAATATACCAGTGCGCCTCGCGAAACGGGTGAGCGTGCACTATCGCGCCGCCGTTCGCGTGAACTCTGTCGCAAAATTCGCGCACGTTTATCTGCATAAGGTCGGAGTTTTCCAACAGCCACTTTTTATCCACGCCGTAAACGAGGAAATCTGCGCCCTCCCAGGCGTATTCAAGCCCGAAAAGCACGTTCAGACCTATCTCGTCGCCGCGTTTCTTAGCGTTTTCATACCCGCTGCAAAACTGCTCCACCATGCCCTCCCACGGTTGCGATCTATCCACCGCGGTATTGCCGTTGAAGAAATGGTCGGTGATTATTATAGTATCATACCCCTGCGCCTTATACTGTTCCGCCTGCTGAGCGCCCGTTGCGGAAGCGCAGGCAGAGCCTTCGGCGGTGTGCATATGCGTTTCAGTTTTATACATCAGAAGTCTATGCCTCTCTTGATGACTTCAAGGCACATTCTGCCGTTATGGTAGGGGCACTTCCACGGGCCGGTAACTTCTTTCCAGTCGTGCGGCTTATGGTCGAAAGATACTTCCGAGTACCACTCGCCCTCAGGGCGCTTATCCACGATGTCCGACTTGATGTATTCCCAAATAGTGCCCGCAGCCTTGAGGTATTTCTCATCGCCGCTATGCTGATAAGCGTTGATAAAGCCTACTACGCCTTCCGCCTGAACCCACCAAACGCGCTTTTTATCTATCTTATCGTTCTCGCGCTCGTTATTCAGCGCGCCGTCCTCGAGGGCGATGTTATAGATATTTTCCGCAAGGCGAAGGTCGAGGGCGTTGAATTTCTTAGTAAGCTCTTCATCGCCGAGCATTTCTACCGCGCGGTCGGTAAGCCAGCTAGCTTCTATATCGTGGCCGTAGGAGTGTATATTTCCGATAACGTCGAACTTATTATCGAAGAAAACTTTTAGCGCGTTATTATCGTAATCGAATATCTTATTTTCAACTATCTCGAGCTGATATTTCAGTCTTTCTGCGACTTCATCCGAGCGGTTAGCGCGGTAAAGCTCAGTATAAGCCTCGATAAGGTGGAGAACGGTATTCATAGTCTTTTCAGCGTGCAGGCCGTTTTCCGAGAGGGCTTCGTTATCGGCAGGCTCCCACTCGCGGGTAAAAGCTTCCACGCAGCCGTACTCATCGGGGGTCTTAGTTTCAATATCCTCGAAGAGTTTTTCGGCGAGGTGCAGGGCTTCGATATTTCCGCTTGCGTTATAATAAGCGCTGAGAGCGTAAACTGCGAAAGCGATATTATAAGTATGTTTCATACCGTCGGCTATCTTACCATCGTAAGTAGTCATCCAGTAAACTCCGCCCATCTCGTAATCTATGCAGTGGTTCTTCACATATTCGTAAGCGTGGTCAGCGAGTGCGGCGCATTTCTTATCGCCCAGCACTTCGTAGCACGAGGAGAAGAACCAAAGTATACGCGAGTGGAGTATAACGCCCTTATCCGCCTTTTTATCGAGTGTGAGGTCAAAGCCGCGGTAGCCGTAAAATCCGCCGAACTCCTCGTCTTTAAGTTTTTCCCAATAGGGGATTATATGGG
>DBEZOM010000024.1:0-3628 GCA_048252855.1 Ruminococcus sp. | reverse complement strand
GCACATTTTGAGCGCCGCCTTTTTGTCGTTAAGGTACTTATTCTTTTCTATCTGCGCTTTCAGAAGCTTCTCAAATTCATCGGTAGGTATCGGCTTTGAGAAATAGAAGCCCTGCGCCGCGTTGCAGCCGCTTGCCGAAAGGAAATCTGCCTGCTCTCTTGTTTCAACTCCCTCGGCGATAAGGTCAAGGCCTATATCGTGCGACATTGCTATCGTATGAGAGATTATCTTCTGTCCGCGTGAAGATTCCATAAAGCTGCTCAAAAAGCTTCGGTCGATCTTTAGGACATCGAATGGCGTACTTTTTAGCGTGTTGAGCGATGAGTAGCCCGAGCCGAAATCGTCCATAAGCAGAGTGAAGCCATGCTTTTTAGCTTCCTTTACCATCATATTAGCGTTGATATTCTCAATGGTTTCAGTTATCTCAAGCTCAAGCAGATCTTTTCTTATACCGTATTTATCCAGCAGATACTCTATGTAGTAGATAAACTCAGTGTCTTTCAAGTGCATACGCGAAACGTTCACCGAGATAGGCACGGGCTTATAGCCTTTGTTTATCCACCTGCGCAGTTCTTTGCAGGCGCATTCCCACATATATTTATCGAGCTTTACGATAAAGCCGTTTTGTTCGAATACGGGGATAAAATCCTGCGGCACTACGATGCCCTTATCAGGCTGCATCCAGCGTACCAACGCTTCCGCGCCGATCACCGCGTTTTCAGATATGCTGTATTTGGGCTGGAGATACATTACGAATTCATTTTACTCCAGCGCGCTGTTCATTTTGTCCTCTATCTCTTTGCGCGCTTTTATCTCTATTTTCTGATCTTCGGTGTAGTAGCCGATGTTTTCAAGAGCGTTGCCCTTTATCTTTATTCTCGCGATAGCCGCGGCGTCGCCCATCATGCGGCTCGGCAGCGACTTATTCTTTATGAAATACACGCCGAAAGCGAAAGAGTAAGACATATCTTCAAAGCCGCTAAGACGTTTTTCGAGCGCCCTTATAAAACGCTCAATATCCTCCTGCTTATCATAGGGCGTAAGTATCATGAAAACGTCGGCACTAAGGCGCGAGAAAAGCTGTTTTTCACTGCAAAATACGCTCAGCACATCGTTGAAATAATTCAGCAACTCAGTGCCCTTAGCCTCGCCGTAAGTATCGTTTATTAGCTTGAAGCGCACAACGTCAAACTGTATTATCGCGTAATTGCTGTCGGGGTCGTCTTTCAAGCGGCTCTCTATCATGCCGCCGAAGAGCGTCGGGTGACGGTCGTTAGTGTACGCGTTCAGTATGTTGCGGGTCATTACCTCGCGTTCGGTCATCGGGTGTATGCTTCCGACTGCTTCGTATATCTGATTTTTCTCGTTCTTGACAAACGAAACCAGCATATTATACCACTTCATTTTACCGTTTTCACTTGCCCTGAAATGTATCTTCATGTAGCTGTCATGTATGCCGGTAGTAGTACCCGCGAGCAGCTTTCTGTAAAAATCGCGGTACAGTTCAAGATCATCGGTATGCACCGCCCCGCTCTGCAATATTGCTTCCACAGGGTCATATTTATCTGAGATCATGCATTTGAGAGCGGCAGAGCTTTCGCCGACTTCCCAAACGTGCTCGTCAAAATTGATATAGAAAAACGCGGTAGAGCTTTTATTTACCAGCAGATCTATCATTCGGTTGAAGCAGTTTACCGTGCCTGCGCCCGCGCGTATCTTGTGCTTGCGCTTCTCGCGGTACATATTTTCATCGGCTATCTTGATAAACTCATCCAGTTCTTCAACAGAGCTGCATTTTACGCCTACCGTTCCGCAGCTTATCTTCACCTTGTACGGCAAGTCATTCTGCGCTTCAAATTCAGCCAGCTTTTCGGTCACTCTCTTGTAATAATCGGCGCAGTATTTATCGGTATTTTCGCTTTCTGAAACGCCTAGAACAAGAAATTCATCGCCGCCAAAGCGCGCGCATATCTCGCCATTTTCGGACGCGGCTGCCAGAGCGTGAGCAATAGAGCTTATAGCGTTATCGCCCTCATGATGACCGAAAGTATCGTTTATCTTTTTAAGCCCATCCATATCGACCGAAAAGAGGACTATGTTTTTATCAGTATCCTTGTATTTTTCGATCGCGGCAACGGCGTTGTTATAAAAACCGCGCCTGTTATAGATACCCGTAAGCGCGTCGCGGACGTGCATATCTTCAAGCATGGCGTTTGCCTTTGCAAGATTTATCCTGTTTTTCAGGCTTTCCATTATCTGATTTGTATAGTTGACAAAGCGCTGAGAATTTTTGAAATTAAAGCCGTTCAGATCATACATAATGCCGATATAGCCTATGACTTCGCTTTGAAAATGCAGAGGAACGAACATAATATAATCGAAATCTTCCAGAGCGTTTTCGACGTTATACACAAGCTCACTGCGTGAGAAGATCTCGCCGTATGTAAAATTAAACTCGCCGACATTGTGCACAAGGTTATACATATCTTCGGTAAAGAAGCCGTTTTTGGTCTTGTCAGCTTTTTTGTCAAGAAAATCGGTATTCAGACAGCACCATGTACAGTAATCGCTGTAATGCGGGATAAGCGCGCTAAGTTCGTCAAGAGTAGAACAGCAAACTGCTTTTCCAAGATAATTGAGCATATGTGCCTCGTGGCCCTCAGCCGCGCTTATGGTATTGTACATATCAATTATCTTATCACCGTCAACAGCCTTATCAAGCGCACGACAGCCGCAGGACTGCGATAAACGCATATGATAAGTCGCATAAGTAACAAGCGGCACTTCCCTGCCGTTTAGCCGGCTTTCAAGAATATCCATAGCTTTATCCGCCAGCTCTTCAATATCGGGCGCGGCGGTGGTAAGGCGGGGCGAGATATATTTTTCTGCTTCTATACCGTCGAAACCTGTTACGATAATATCTTCGGGGATCTTGATGCCGTGCTCGCGGAACACCTGGCAAACTGATATAGCCATAGCGTCGTTACAGCAGATAACAGCTTCGGGCAAAGGCAGGTCGCTCTTTAAAAACTGTTCGGCAACTTTCTTTGCAGGGTCGCCCCAAAAATCGCCGTAGCCGAGGCGCTGAGGCTCAAACTCTATATTATTTTCAGCAAGCACTTTTTTAAAGCAGTTTATGCGCTCGTCTGAAAAAGCGTTATCTTTTACGCCGGCTACAAAGTCTATTTTTTTACAGCCGTGATCTTCCACAACATGGCGAACTATCTTTTCAAAAGTATCTCCTGCGTCAAAAGCAATGCTCGGCACGCCCTCTATCAAGCCATCGACCGAAACGATAGGCTTGCCCGCGCGCTTTGCATGGTCAGCTATCATTTTAACGTATGAAGCATTCCGTATAGACTCGGGCAGGATAACGACAGCGTCGAGCAGATCTGACTCCGCAAGAGTAAAAACGCTGGACTCCCCTTTCGTATAATCGTTTTCATTATACAGATCGGTAAAGCTGTTGAACAAAAACACCTTATAGTTTTTCTCATGAGCTTTCCGCGAGAGGGTCATCGCAATATCGCGAACCATATCGTCATGCAAAGCCGAAACGCATATGCCGATTATTTTATATGTTTTGTCAGTACCTTTATACATATCAAACTAGATCCCCGTACATAGT
>DBEZOM010000023.1:0-9691 GCA_048252855.1 Ruminococcus sp. | reverse complement strand
ACCATGTCTGCAAATTTTATCTTGTTCACAGGCGTAGAAAGATAGGTCGCAAGGTCTACATAGCCAGTTACGTCATAGATCAGCCTGAATTTTGAAGACTTTTTGATAACGCTCATTTTCAGCAGGCAGTTAGGCTTGTTCTGATTTATAAGGTCTATCTCGTTTTGCTTTAGCTGCTGACCCTTTTGGCTCGAGATTATTATGCGTGTGCCTTTTGATTTCTTTTCCAGTTTTATTTTGTTCAAATTCAATCATCCCTCTGAGCATTGTAATAAGCGGTGCGGCAGCTTGCCTCTATCTGTTTCGCTTCGGAAAGCTCGCTGTCGGCGGCTTCTATCTCCGCCGTTATCGCCGATATGTCTGCGTTTTGGGCAACCAAAGCCGCAAGCTCCTGCGTGAGCAGATCTTTTTTCTCTTCAAGCGTGCGAACGCTGTTCTCGGCGTTATCCAAAGCCCTGCGCGCGACCGCTATCCGCTCTCTTTTGCGCTGTATCTCTTCCTGACGTATATCCTGCGCCGCCCTTTTCACGTCTGAGCATATGCCTTCCATCTCTGCCGCGGCGCTGTCGAGCTTTTTTATCGCGCTTTCCAGAGCGGCGAGTATATACTGCGTTTCCCTAGCCGACCAGCTGACCGAAATATCGCCGCTGTACGAGACCAGCGCCCTGCGCACCGCGCGCAGGCTTTCCGCTTCAAGGGAAATATCGTAAGCGCGCCCGTATGCGTCAGATACGTTTATCCCCATTTCAGATCAGCTCCTCTCAACAAATATTTCGTTAGTGTCGATGGTGTAAACATCAGCGGGGTAAATGCCTATCAGCTTTTCCGTTTCTCTGCCGTTTTTTCTCTGTACACGGCTGATTATGTAAAACTCTCGGCCGGGTGCGAACTCGTGGTGATAGAATTCATTTGATACAATATAATCATCTTCTTCACCTCTGAAAGCTACCCAACGTTTATCATTCTTTTTATACCTATCGGCCGCCGCGCGCTTCTTGACCTTGATCTCCTCGGGACGAAGCTCGTTTGAACTTTTCTTGTGGCTGAGCAGCGGCAATATACCGCATATCACAACGCACACAAGTACCAGTCCGGCGCTGATCCCCCATATCGCGACCTTGACGTCGTGCGGGGAATTTACCGAGCCGACCAGCATCATAGCTATTACCACACCAAAAACTATAATAAAAAACAATGGCACTTTGGTGTTTGTACCACCGGTGATCTCTTTTTTTAAAAATTCCAGATCGATCTTATTCATACGATGCTCCATTTTAATATGTTCTGATTTTTGATTGTTACGCCGCAGATGTGTTATGGCTATCCGTTACCGTAACAGCTGCATACGCCATATTTTTGCCGTCGGAAGTCTTTATCGTGATAAGCGCGTTGCCTGAAGCAATAGCCGTTATCTCGCCCGAACCGTTTACGGTAACAATATCGGGATCGTCGGAAGAGAACTGAATATCGCTCATCTCGTAGCCGTAAGGAAGCTGCTGGATTATGATAGCGGTAGTTTCGCCCGGATCAATTATCGTCTTGAGCTGCATTATATTGAGCTTCTCGCCGTGCGCGGTCTCGTTGCTGCTGGTATCGTCGCTGTCAGAGCCGCTCTTAGCCGAGCTGTCGCTGCTCTTGCTGTCGGTGCTGCTGTCGTCGGCCGAGCTGTCTGCGTCCTCTTCGTCAAAGTTTTTATATTCCAGCGTGCAGAGGTCTTTTGCCTTTGCGCCCCAAGCTGCGTTGACTTTGTTAAGATTATCTATATGCACTGCGCCTATTTTAGCATTGTCAGCCGAGCAAATATCCCACGAAAGACTGTCTCCTATAATATCGCTTGCGTAAGACTCTTTGCTCATCTCAACGCCGAGAATAAAATACAAAGAGACCTCTACGCACAAGTCGATATGCAGTTTTACGCCATCAGTCGCTTCATATTTACCGCCTCTTGATTTTGCGATAGCTTCGATCTGGCTTGCGTCTGCCGTGATAACAGTTTCGGTCACCATTCCTGCGGCAGTAGGCGGTATATCCGAGCCGCTAGCCTCTTCTATCAGGTGCATTTCAGAGTCTGCCATGTGCAGCTCAGCAGAAAAATCTCCGCCTAAGCCGACCTTAGCCTCTACGCCAAGTATCTTCTTTTTCAGACCTATAACGTACAGCGCCGGTCCGAAATTGAGCGTACCCTCTATATTAGCTTCCGCCTTTATACTGCGGTCTTTATTGCTGATATTGATAAGCTTAACCTTTCCGTCTTTGTAAGATAAGCCCTTTGTGCCCGATTCGGTTATTTTTATTTCGATAGATCCATCTATCTTTATCTGTGCCGATATGTCAAAGCAGACCTTTGCTATACCTGCATTATAAACATCAAGGCTGGCTATCTTTATGGTCTTGCGGCTGGCTATAGTCTTTGCGCCCTTTGCATCTTCGCTCTTAAATTTTGAGTTTTTCAGATTTTTAAGGAAGCTGGTGTTTCTGTTATCATACGGCGCATAGATAGCTTTTTTCTCATACGAACCGCCATATTTAAAGCTCTGTTCAAGCTCATAGTCTACCTTAACTTCTGCGGAATGAAGAGTAAACCACGAATAATCGACATTATTTGTTACTTTAAGATCATTTATAGCCGCACCTATCTCAATGCTCTGCTTGGTACCATTTTTGTTTTCGCTTTCGGTCGAGATCGTAGCTGCAAGGTCAAGCTTGCCGTTTATTCCGTATTTAAGTTCTACCGACCAATCATCTACGTCAAACGAATGCGAAACGTCAAAGCCGGTGCTCTCAAACATATCCTTTCCGCCGTTTTTATTGGTCAGATCGTCAAGAGCGGGCTGAGAGCTGTTCATCTCTGCCGTTACTTCGGGCGAGATATTGTTTCCTACCGAGATAACTTCGCCGTTGCCGTCGTACACAACGCAGTTTTCCATGGTAGGCTCCATAGTTTCTTTAAGCTGTATCTCTTCCGCGATGTCGTAAAGGTCGAGGTCTTCTTCGGAATTCTCTATCTTTATCTCGCCGTTCTCTTCATACACATTTTCCGCGCGGCAGGCTGTGTCGCCAAGGTATGTGTCGTTTGCGGGAAGAACGTAAACGTCGCCGCTCTCTATGCCGAGGTCTTCCTGAGAAACTGTGGAAGTAGTACCGTCGCCGAGATCCTGCATCGAAGGGATGGTAACTATATTTCCGTTGATGGAATACTGCTCTACGGGGCTGTCGTCAGCGGTAAGGTCAACTACGCCCTCTGAGTACTTCACCTTTTCTACCTTTTCATCGTCGGTGTAAGTACGTCCCGCCCATATTTCCTGCGCTGTGCTGAGCATTTTTATCGCGTCCTCGGCGCTAATATCTCTGTTTCTCCAGTAGGTTCTGGACTCTACGCCGAAGTTTGCTATGCCGTACTTTATCTTATCCATATCAGAGGCTTTTTCGTCTGTAAATTCGCCCGCGTTTACAAGCGTTACATAAGCTTCGCCCCACGAAAGCGTATCCTCGGGGTCGAAATCTTCGGAAGCGTCGATAACGTTCCACTCGGTAGCCGTCTGCACGTCGCTGAAATAAGGGCTGTCGTTGCTGATATTCTCAAAATACGGCTCTTCCTCAGTGTAGCCGCTCATGCCGAAAGACTGGTTTATCATGCTGAGCCACTGAGCGTTGGTCAGCTTCTGAATGTCCTTTTTTCCGCAGGCCGCCAGAGATGCCATTGTAGTAAACGAGAGTACAGCAGCAGTAGCCGCCGCCACAAATTTTTTCATAAAAAACCTCCGTCCTATGATCTTTTATTTCGTATGTAAATATATAATTATCTGATATAAGTCAGTTATTTTCAAAGCCAGGGCAGCGTTCTTTCGGACGCCGCCCGAGTCAAGAGTTGTTTTACTGATGATTATTTGAACTGGTCAGCGTAGGTCTGTACGCTCTGTTCGGTCTGCTCGTAAGACTGAGCGGATTTTTCGAGGAATTTTGCGTAGGATTCAACTATTGTCTTATAGCGCTCGAATTCGGGCTGAAGGGCGTTCATGTTAGAGATGATAGCGGTAGCAGCGTCGCTCTTCCATGTAGCGTCGAGGTCTTTCATGGTCTTCATGATGTCCTGAAGCTTTGCGTCCATATTTGTGTTGCAGTTTCTTACCTTAGTAGCGGTGTCTAAGAGCACTTGTGTCGAAATCTTGATAGAATCAGCCATTTAAACTTACCTCCCCTTTTTAGTTCAAAAGATTCTTGGCTTCTGTGGTAACAGCGTCCTGAGTATCCTGATATGCCTTAGCAGCGGTCCTCAAAAACTCAGCGTAATCGCCCATCAGCTTGTACATCTTCTCAAGGTCATCCTTAAAGCCCTCGATCTGGTTGATGTAGCTCTGGTTGTCCTTTCCGCTCCAGGTGGAAGCCATGCTCGATGTTTCCTTGTAGAGCGTTTCGTACTGGGTCTTGTACTCTCCGGCCATGCTTTCTATGCTCGCTGCTGCAGTGGTGAGCATTTCCGGTGTTACCTCAATGTTTCTTGCCATTGTGTTTACCTCCTATATTTTTTTGCGCTGTGCGCGTTTTTTTGACATTCCGTCACACTAAAGCGTGAGGTCTGCCGTTTTTATATCAACATCAGTTTTGAGCCGTTTCTTATCCGCAGCTCATAAACTGTCTTGTTAATATTCAGTATGTTGCCGTCGTCGCGGTAGCAGATGGCGGTGTTTTCGTCGGGAACGAAAAGCCCCTCTGAGATCTCGTAGACCGCCTTTTTTATCAGGTCGAGAATGATATACATCGGCTGTTCAGACGGTATGAATATATCAAACGTTCTGCCGATAGCCGGAACGTAGATCTCGGTAAGTATCTTTTTCAAAAAGATCATTCCTCCCTTTTCTCGCCGTCGGTCAGCAGTTTTATGAGTACCGGCTTTCCTCTGTTTATCAGATAGCCGTATTCGCCGCCGATCTCTTTATACAGCTCGTTGGTAAGCTTGCTTATCTTAAATAGATACTGGTCTGTTACGCCGTCGCCTACCCATAGCGCGTCGTATACCGAGATATGCCGCTTATACCACTCGTCGAACGAGAAGTTTGAGAAGGCGGAAGCTTCATCGAGTATCACAAACTTTATCTTATAGCAGGGTTCGCACTTTTCGATAAGCAGCTTGAACTGCTTCAAGGCTTCCGTGCCCAGCCGCTCAAAGAATTTTTTCACGCCGAGTATTATGTATACCCTCTCGTCAAAATCATCTAGCGAATGCAGATCCATTCCCGCGTCTTTATATGTATTGTTGCGCTTTACCATCTCGGCAAAAAGCTCTTCGGCAAATTCGTCATAGCCGCTGTTTATCTCGTTCACGCCGTCGATATGCGCCTCTGCGCCAAAGCTGCTGTGAGCGTCGATAAAGAACACGCTGCAAACTTTCGAACACTGCTTTGCAAACTCCGCCGCAAATCCCGAAAGCAGCATAGCGTCTGCCGCTGCCGCCGCAAAAAGCACGCGCGTTTGCAGGTTCACCGTCATAATATCTAGCGTTTTCTTCGATATTCCGACAGGCAGGCTGCGCAGTCCGTCGAGTGCCGCGCTTACCGCAGCGCTGTCAACGATCTTCGGCAGTATAGGTATAGGCACGGCTCTTAGCTTCGTCTGCTCAGCCTGCTTTTCGCAGAAATCTTTGATATAGTCAAATTCGTCCGCTGCTTCAGTGCAGAAAGCCGTTTGAAATTCGTACAAACCGCCCGCACGCACGAGTCCTCTGCCCTTGCAGGCAGTCGGCACAAGTCCGTCGGTCTTTCCCAGAACCACGGAATAATCGAGCGTGTCGTTCAGCTGCAATGTCAGCACCTGCTTGAAATTCTGCGCTGTCTTGTAGCGGATACCGTTCACGCTGCCCACCGCCGCGAGGAAGTATATTCCGTACTTTATGCCGTCCCTCGTCAGCAGGTTGAATGTTTCAACAAGCTCTTCGTACTGCTCGGCAAAGGCGGGAAAATTATTCAGCGCCACCAGTATATTCGGCAGCGTGCGCCCCGAATTTTTGCAGTAAGCTTTGAAATCGCCGCCGTATTCTGAAAACATCGTCTTTCTGCGCTCAGTTTCTTTCAGCAGCATTTTCAGCAGATTTATCAGCTTTTCTTCGTCGGAGGAAAGCACTACTCCGCCGACGTGCGGGGCTTTTTCAAAGGCTTTGAGCGTCTGCGAGCCGAAATCTATGATGTAAATATTCACCTCGTCAGGGGTGTGGTTCTTTATAAGTCCGCAGCAGATGGTGGTCATAAGCGTGGTCTTGCCGCTGCCCGCCGCGCCGTAGATAAGGCAGTTGCCCATATCTGAGATAGGCAAAGTGAGTATGCTCTGCCGCTGGTTGAACGGGTCGTCGTATTCGCCTATCACCGGCTCCAGCTTTATGCCGTCTTTGCCGCGATTGTATTTCTTTTCGATGTCGTCAAGGTAGATCTTAGCAGGTATCGGGTCGAGCCAAAGAGGCCTTTCGTTGATCTTTTCTTCTTTGGCAAGGTCTGAAAGGTACTTTACTATCGCGACTACCTGCTTCGCGGTATGCACCTTTTTCTCGTTCTTTTTCGCCTGCTTTACGTTCATGACTACTCTGCCGAGGTTGTCCACTACCTGTATAGCGGGGTCTTCCTGCTTTTCCATTTCGTCGGTAGGCAGATAATCCGCACCGCACCACGCCGACTGACCCAAAGCGAAAAGCTCGTTGAAGCCGACCTGCAAGTAAAAGCGGCCGGTCTGCGAAAGCTCTGCGGCGTCGGGACACTTTATCATGTCCTGGCTGTCTGCCTTTTCCTGCACTTTAAGGCACACTCTGAAACGCGAGTTGCTCCAGATCTGGTCGTCTACCACGCCGCTGGGCTTCTGCGTTGCGAGGATAAGGTGCACGCCCAAGCTTCTGCCTATTCGCGCGGCGCTTATCAGCTGCTCCATAAATTCGGGCTGCTGCGTTTTCAGCTCCGCAAACTCGTCCGATATTATGAAAAGGTGCGGCACGGGCGTATCCACTATCTTATCGCGAAAGAGCTGCTGGTATTTGTAAATATCCATAGTGCCCTCGCCCGAGATCCTCCTCGCGCGATTAAATATAGCCTGCCTTCTGCGCAGCTCGCTCTGTATAGAGATCAGCGATCTTTTTACCGCCGCGCCGTCGAGGTTCGTGATAGTTCCCGCCAAATGCGGCAGCTTTATGCCCCTCTCGGGATCTTCAAAAGCGCCCGTAAGTCCGCCGCCCTTGTAGTCGATAAGTATGAAAGCTACCTCGTTCGGGTGGTAATTTACCGCGAGCGAAAGTATGTATGTGATTATAAATTCTGATTTGCCCGAGCCCGTCATGCCTGCCACAAGTCCGTGCGGACCGTGGTATTTTTCATGCAGGTCGAGGTAAAAAGGCTCGCCGTGAGAGTCTACGCCTATCACGGTCTTTAAGCTTTTGGTCGGATTATTTTCTTTCCACCGCACCAGCGAGTTCAGATACTCTATCTTGCCGACCTTGAACATCTCGAGGAATGTCATCATATCGGGCAAAGTGTAACCGCTGCCGCGCAGGTCAAGCTCGATATTTGCCGCGTCCTCCGAAAGGCTGGGCAGTATAGAAACGTTTATCTTATCTCTTTCAAAGCTTATGCCCTTATCAGACGTATCGTTCTTATTGAATATCCTAGTGCGGTCTTTCGTCACCGCTATTACCGAATTTATCTCCTTCGGCAGATCTTTAAGCTCTTCTTCAAGCATTATAACGCTGAAACCGGGATTATTTTTGTAAGCTATCAGCCTTTTCAATCCCTCGCACTTTTCGGCGAGCATTTTGCTGGTAGATATTATGATATAATATGGCGAAAACGCCGTGTAGTTCGAGTTTTCCTTGTCGGGGCGGGTAAGGATATTTTTCTCGATGTACGCAGAAAGCTCCTTAGCTGACTCTTCGTCGGAAGCAAAAAAGCGCTGCTGCTTGTTATCGTCCCAAAGGTGGGGTATCCATTTAAGAAAGTTCCATTCTCTTTCGTCAAAAGAGTCGGTAAGCAGCATTATCTTCACTTCGTCGTAGCTGTGGAGCGAAAATATCTGCACGAGCAATACTTTCAGAAAGTTGAACGAAAACCCGAACGAACCGAATATTCCCAGTTTGTTATCCTTAGTAAGTTCAAGACCTATCGGCACGTTCATGAGCATTTTCTTTTCCGCAGCAAGCGAGTACATAGCGTCCTGCAAGTTATCGCTGTCCATAGTAAAATGCTTTTCCTGACACTTCACCTCAGCGTCGAGCGGGATATTTCCCGTGCCTATCCTGATACGCAGAAAATCGCTGTGGGAGGGCATACGTTCCCAAAGTGAGGGTTTACGCTCGGCTATCCTTGAAATACACTTGTTGAGGTCGGCGAGATTTGTATTTAGCGAATCGCTTTGCTCTTTCAGCGCGCGCCTTATCTCATCGCGCACCTGTTCGAGGTATTCAAGGTATTTTTTCTGGCGCTCTTCTTCCTTCTGCGCCTTGACTTTTTTCTCGTGTTTTTTGGTAAGTATGGGCCAAAGAACCGTTCCTACCAGCATACTTCCCGACATTATCACCATAGGCATAGCCTGCATCATCGAGCCGCCGTTTATCATAACGTTCGCCATAGAGATAGCGCCCGTGCTGGCGGAAGCAAGACCCATAGTCATAGAAGGGCCGAGCATCATAGCCATAGGCAGACCATCGTCCTTCGCACGCTGCGGAGGCGGGTCTATGGTTATTATCTTGTGCTCAGCCTCGCTGTAAAAGCGCGGAGATCTGTAAAAATAGTCCGCAGGCGGAAGCTCGGCGCGCGGCGCGGCTTCGCACGAGGGGCTTTGCGGAGAGTAGGGCACAAGGCTGTCTGAATTGATATGCAGCGAATTATCGGGATCGTTTATAGCGATAAAGCTGCTGCCGATTATTATTTTCAGCCCCATAATGTATATCATATCGCCCGCGAGAAGATTTTGAGAAGTAACGCGGTAGCCGTTGACATACGTTCCGTTCGAGCTGTTTATATCGGCAACATACCAGCGCTCGCCATTAAACGAAAGCTTAGCGTGGCGGCCCGAAATAAATTTATTATTGACAAAAATATTATTATTGAGATTTCTTCCGATGTAAAACGAAACTGCGTGCGTAGCCACATATTTGCGAAAATTCAGACCGCCGCAGGCTTCGTCCTCAGCGAAAATAAAAGCCTTTTTGCCGACTTCGGCAAGAGTTACGTTATAGTAACCGTTATGTGCAAGCAGTTCGTTTGAAACGGGGCGGTTATCGTGGTCGAGAATAGTAGCGCTGCGGTTGCTTTTCAGCATCCAGCGGCCGTCTACGGCTTCGATACCTATAAGATCGCGTTTTCTGCCGTGATCGTCAATATCAGAAAGCCAAAACTGACCCTTTACCCTAGAGGGCAGATTAACGGTAAACATCTGCTCCTGCTCTATAAGATTAACTATCATCAAATATCACTCCGCTAAAAGGCATTTACCTTGTTTATCCGGTGCTATGCGGACAAACCAAAGAAGCGATCATTCTATCATCATGTGGCACAAAAGCCAGTTCTTACTCGCTATATATGACATTTCTTTATATAGAAAAAAGATAATATATTGCCTAAATTATAATGATCCCCTACTTTGTTTATTATACCTCTATCAATTAACGCAGTCAATAAAGATAAGGCTAAAATGTAACGAATTGTCGCTTTTTGTCACGAAA
>DBEZOM010000022.1:0-3186 GCA_048252855.1 Ruminococcus sp. | reverse complement strand
TTCCTGCCCCGCTTTATGAAACAAAAAACAGAGGGGCGTTTCATCTGCGTGAAAAAACGTCCCCTCTGCGGTCGACTTAATTATTTACTTGCAAAATTTCTCGATGTAGTTCTCGATGCAGGTCTCGATGATGTGCTTGGCTTCTTCCTTGCCCTTTACATCGTCGATCACGGTGTCCTTGCGCTCGAGCTGCTTGTATACCGAGAAGAAGTGGCTCATCTCGTCAAAGATGTGCTTCGGCAGCTCCGAGATGTCGGTATAGGTGTTGTAGCTGGGGTCGGCGGTGGGTATGCAGATTATTTTCTCGTCCGCCGCGCCGTTATCCATCATGCTGATAACGCCTATCGGGTAGCACCTTACAAGCGACATCGGCTCGAGAGTTTCCGAGCAGAGCACCAGTACGTCGAGCGGGTCGCCGTCGTCGGCATGGGTGCGGGGGATAAAGCCGTAGTTTGCGGGGTAATGGGTAGAAGTGTAAAGTATCCTATCCATTCTCAGCATACCAGTAGCCTTATCGAGTTCGTACTTGACTTTCGAGCCTTTAGGTATCTCGATAACCGCGGTAAACTGCTCGCTCGAGATCTCCTTAGGCGAAATATCGTGAAGAATGTTCATAGATTTTTCCTCCTGTCTTATATACGTCCGCAATGCGGAAAATTATACATATCAAACTACTCCTGCACTGTACATACCCGCGTCTTTCAGCAGCTCGGGCAGGTCGAAAAGGCTCACGCCGTCCTGCTCAGCGCGCACGCACACGCCGCCGTTTTCCTCGGATAATATATCCCACGGGGTGAGCAGCTCGGCGGTCTTTTCAGCGCCCGCTTTTTTCAGCAGCTCTTCCGCCTTTGCTTTCAGCTTCGCGTTCGAGCAGTATATGCTCATAACTTTGTAGCTCTGCACATACAGCTCGTCGCCGCTCTCGTTCCCGCCGAAGCCGAATCTGCAAACGCCGTCGTTTATAAGCAGCGTGCCGTAAGTTTTCATTATCGCGGCGATAACGGGCTTGGTGCAGTTGTCAAGGTAGTAGAGCTTGTACTTCCCGTCCAGCGCCTTTTCCTCCTCAGCCGTGCAGGGCAGTTCGAGAAAGAAAAATATCGGCTCAGCCATAGCGCTGACGAATGAATTTATAAAGCCCGAAAGCTTCTCCGCGCTCAGCAGCGCCGAAATGCAGCCCTCGTTCTCGCGGCTGACCTCGTAAGCGCTTTTAAGCCCGCTGATGTCGGGTATATCTATGCCCAGCGGCATTGTAAACATAGGTTATTCTCCTTAAAAACTATTGATTGTAAACCAAAAAACTGCGCACATACTGCCATATCATCAGCCCGAAATATATCAGCATAAATACGTTGGTCGCCACGGTGAGGCAGCGCGCGCCGCCCGTCATAGCGCATTTCGGCTCGCTTTGGCGTATGCCCTTTATCAGCCCGCGCAGGTAGACGAATATAGCGTATATTCCCGCGAACATTATCACGATATTCAGCGCGCAGTATAGCTGGTAAGCGTGGTCGAAGCCGACTGCGTTTCCTATATCGGTGATGCTGGCGAAGCAGTTGTTCAGAACGTGTATGATTATCGTGGGCACTATGCTGTCAAAATATACAGCCGTAGCCGCGTATATCAGCCCGCCCGCGAACGCCGACACCGCCTGCGGTATGTTGCCGTGCATTATGCCGAAAAGCAGCGCCGAGAAAAATACCGCCATGCCCTTGCCGTATGGAGAGAGCAGTTTCAGCACCAGCCCGCGGTAGATTATCTCCTCAGCTATCGGCGCGAAAACGCAGACGTACACAAGCTGTATCACCACGGCGTATGTCGAGGGCTTATTGATGGTAAAGTCAGCCTCCGGCACGGTAACGCCCTGCGCACTCATCATAGCCACGAATATAGCGACTATGTACGAAACGAACATATTCAGCGTAAGGCACATCGGCGTGGTCTTTAAGCCCTGCTTCACGCAGCCTTTTTTCGGCTTCAGCATAGTCATCACGTTTATGCGCATAGGCAGCGCGGCGGTAAGCAGCAGCATTATCACCGAAGCCGCCACCACTGTGAGGTTCATCGTCATGCTGAAAGAGCTGGAGTAGCCGAGCGAGGAGCTGTCGGCGTAAAAATACTTGCGCACCTCGTCCAGACTCAGCGTAAATCCGCCGTGCTTTATCGAATATGCGGCGAAATAGAACACCCGCACAAAGATGTAATTGTAAACATTATACAGCAGCAGCAAAATGCCCAGAAATGAGGCGTTTTTAAAAAGCGCGCGCTTCTCGTTCGCCTGCGCCGTTTTCAGCTGGTTATTGTAGCCGAAGCCGCCGTTCGGAGCGCCGCTGAAATCAAACCATTGTCCGTTATTGTCCATATTGCTCCTTATTTATAAATGTATCAAAGCATATTCTTTACGGCGTCGTATATCTTCTTGGCCGTATCAGGCTTGTTCATAGAATAGAGGTGTATGCCGTCCACGTCGTTCGCTATGAGGTCGGCTATCTGGTCTATCGCGTAATGCACGCAGGCGTCGGCGAATGCTTCGGGGTTATCCTCGTACTTATTGAGTATGCGCGCCAGCTTTTTCGGCACGCTCGCTCCGCACATGGAAACCATGCGCAGTATTCCCGCCTTGCTGGTAACAGGCATTATGCCCGCCTCGATGGGGCTCTTTATGCCCGCTATCTGCGTCTTTTCGCGGAAGGCGTAAAAGTCCTCGTTATCAAAGAAAAGCTGCGACATAAAATGTTCAGCGCCGCACTCCTCTTTTTCCTTCATGCGCAGTATATCCGCTACGGGCGACTCCGCCTCGGGGTGAGTTTCGGGGTAGCAGGCGGCTGAGATATGCAGCTCGGGCGCTTTTTCTTTCAGATATTTGATAAGGTCGGCCGCGTAGTGAAAATCTTCCTTCGGCGGGTACTTATCGTTCTTATCGCCGCGCAGAGCGAGCACGTTCTCTATGCCCGCCGCGCGGAAAAGCTCTATCGCCTTATCAATATCGGCGCGGGTGTTGTTCACGCAGGTGAAATGCGCTATCGGCAGTATGCCGTACTTTTCCTTTATTATGCGGCAGATGTCGATAGTAGAAGTATCGGCGGGGTTGCCGCCTGCGCCGTATGTACAGCTTATAAAATCGGGCTTTATATCAGAGAGTCCGTCGAGGGTGGAATATATCGACTCGATAGTCCCCGGCTTTTTCGG
>DBEZOM010000021.1:0-2511 GCA_048252855.1 Ruminococcus sp. | reverse complement strand
CCTTTCTAAAAAGCTAATTGTTAAGTTTTTGTAAACTCTTGTGTTTTAATCAAAATCGCCCTTTTGTGTCCCGATAATTCATATTCGGTTCACACAGGGGTGTTAATATATAGTTGTCGGAAGGATAAGGCGCAAATGTGCCGAAAACTTCCCGCCTGTCGGTTTAGGTTAGAGTTCAGAAGATGTTATCTTCCCCCCTCTCACCGGTCTGCAAAGATCGCAGATAGAGTTTTCTGAACTTTAACCCAAACCGACAAGCGTAACTTTTGAATTAACCTTATCCCTTTCATAATTCTATAAAAAATAAATGCTCATTACCACGCCGAAATTGTAGTGAGCGTTAATTTTTTTATGGCAAAATTTATAGCGAAGATAAAAAAGCTGCCGCGGCATTTCTGAGCCGTAGCAGCTTTTATCCGCTTTATACGTTTTATAGGCAGCTTTTTGCAGGCTCAGAGCTTTTCCGCAAGAAGCTGATTTTTTATGCTCCAAAGCTTTTTCGAGAGGTCTACATAGTACTTATGCGGGTTCTCGAAGCGCTTTATCTCGTCCCAGAGGGTGTCTACCTGCGCCGCGCAGTACTCGCATATCTCCTTGTACGTCGGCTCTTTGTAGACCTGCTCGCCGTTTATGAATATCGGCTCAAGCAGCTCTTTCGCGGTGAAATTTCTCACCGTTTTCTTCTTCCAAGTGTAGTCGGGGTCGAAAATGACGAGATCGCGGCTGTCGTCGATCTTCTCGTCGAACACGCAGAGCTGGTCGGCTATCGCCTTGCCGCTTTCGCGGTCGTAAAGGCGGTACACCTTTTTATAGTGCGGCGTAGTGACCTTGCTCACGTTTTCAGAGATCTTTATCTTCGGCACTACCTTGCCGTTTTCCTCAACGGCGCAGAGCTTGTAAACTCCGCCGAATACGGGGTACGAGCGCGAGGTTATCAGCCTTTCGCCAACGCCGAAAAGGTCTACCTTTGCGCCCTGATATATCATATCGCGAATGATGTATTCGTCCAGCGAGTTTGAAGCAACTATCTTGCAGTCGGGGTATCCGGCGTCGTCGAGCATCTTGCGGGCTTTCTGCGAGAGATAGGTAATATCGCCCGAATCGAGCCGCACGCCTTTAGGACGGCAGCCCATAGGCTTCAGCACGGTATTGAAAGCGCGGATAGCGTTAGGTATGCCGCTCTCCAGCACGTTGTAAGTATCTACCAGCAGCGTAACGTCGTTCGGATAGCACTTGCAGTATGTCTTGAAAGCCTCGTACTCGTCGTCGAACATCTGCACCCAAGAGTGCGCCATAGTGCCCGTAGCGGGAAAGCCGAAAAGCTGATCGGTTATGGTGCAGGCGGTAGCAGCGCAGCCGCCAATGCCCGCAGCCCTAGCGCCGTAGATAGCGGCGTCAGCGCCATGTGCGCGGCGAGAACCGAACTCAGACACTGCCCTGCCCTGCGAAGCGCGGACGATCCTGTTAGCCTTAGTAGCTATGAGCGACTGATGATTTATCATCAGCAGCAGGTATGTTTCCACAAGCTGCGCCTGTATAGACGGCGCGCGGACGGTTATCAGCGGCTCGCGCGGGAAAACTACAGTGCCCTCGGGAACTGCGTAAATATCGCCCGTAAATTTGAAATCGCGGAGGTATTCGAGAAAGCCCTCGTCGAAAGTATTTTTCGAGCGCAAGAACTCTATATCCTCATCGGAAAAATGCAGGTTTTTGATATACTCGATCACCTGCGAAAGTCCGCAGCAGATGGCAAAGCCGCCCTCGTCGGGCACGTCGCGGAAAAAGAGATCGAAGTACGAGATCTTATCCTTCATGCCGCTGACGAAATAGCCGTTGCCCATAGTAAGCTCGTAGTAATCGCAAAGCATGGTGTAATTGTATGCGTTCATAGCGTAGACCTCCCTGCTTTTATCCGCAGCGCCTTATTCGGGGCGAACTACGGTTATCTGAAGACCCTCCATAACGTCGTAAGCCTTAGCCTCAAGCTCGGCGTCGGGAGCGGCGGTGTACTCGGTATTTACGATGACCTCGGTCTCGGGCAGCGCGGTCTTTATCATTACGGCGTTTGCGAGAACGCACATATTGGTAACTACGCCTACCAGCTCTACAGTATCGTAAGACTTAAATTTCAGGTAATCTGCAAGCTCGAGCGAGCCGAAGGTATCCTTATAGAAGACCTTATCCTTATCGGTGCGCTCCTTAGCGGTAAAGCCGTAAAGACGGTGGCCGGGAGTGTCCTCTATGCAGTGCTCTACGGGCAGCTTTCTGCCCTCCTGAGTAGTAAGGTAATCTTCCTGATGAGTATCCATAGTGTAGATAACTTCTCCGCCCTCTTTGCGGTAATCGCGGATCTTATGCGCTATCTTTCTGTCGAGCGCCTCTGCGCCCTCAAATCCCAGAGAACCGTTTACAAAATCGTTCTGGTAATCAACAACAACAAGCAGTTTCATATATGCTCCTCCAATTCAGAGATCCGCTGCGGTGGATCTTTCCGCGCGGTCATTATCATTC